>CAIUHT010000684.1 GCA_903898975.1 uncultured Planctomycetaceae bacterium | reverse complement strand
GCCTCAGGGAGGCTCTTGACCTGATGCGATACTGTAAAAATAAAAACTTCAGGGTTCAATACTGGTATCTCGACAACGAACCTTACCAGCCCGCGGGCGGTCGCCGACCTGGTCGCGGCGTACCGGCAACTCGATCACGAAGCGAAGGGACCGGCATTCACCACCGCGTCGGCGACCCGACTGGCCCCCAGCCGGGCGGTCCCGCTCATCTTCGACACCGACATGGGCAATGACATCGACGACGCCCTCGCGCTGGGGGTGATTCATGCCCTTGAAACCCGGGGGGAGTGCCGCCTGCTGGCGGTCACCGTCAGCAAAGACAATCCGTTCGCCGGGCCGTACTGCGATCTCGTCAACACCTTCTACGGACGCCCGAGCATTCCGATCGGGGTGGTGAAGGAGGGCAAGACTCCCGAAGATAGTCCCTACATTCGCGTTCCCTGCGAGAGGAAGGATGCCTTGGGGCGGGTCTACCCGCGGCAGCTGGAGTCGGGGGCCGACGCCCGCAACGCGGTTGAGGTGCTGCGGCAGACTCTTGCACAGTCGCAGGATGGCAGCGTGGTCGTCGTGGTGGTTGGCTTTTCGACCAACCTGGCCCGCCTGCTCGAGAGTCCCGCCGACCAGCACTCTCCGCTGCCCGGTCGCGAACTGGTCGCGAAGAAGTGTCGCCAGCTGGTCATGATGGCGGGGATGTTCACCGCCGAGGGGCGGCACAAGGAATACAACGTCTTCATCGACCTGCCAGCCGCGAAATCGCTGTTCGCGAACTGGCCAACCCCCGTGGTGGTCAGCGGTTTCGAGATTGGCCGGGCCATCAAGTACCCCGCCACGAGCATCGAACAGGACTACGGCTACGTGGCGAATCATCCGCTGGCCGAGTCGTACCGGCTGTACCAGAAGATGCCCTACGACCGCGAGACATGGGATCTGACCGCGGTGCTGTACGCCGTGCGGCCCGAGCGAGGCTATTTCGGGCTCTCCGAGACCGGCACCATCACCGTGGATGACGCCGAGGTCACGCAGTTCGCGGGGAATCCCGACGGGCGGCACCGCTACCTCACCGTCACCCCCGAGCAGATCGCGCAGGTGCGTGAAGCGCTGATTCAGCTCGCCAGCCAGCCTCCCGGCCCCGGCCAGTAACCGGAGTGGTCCGCGACCCGGCGCGCGGACGATCGCCGCGGTCTCGGCGGGCCACTCTCGCGCTGCATGAAAGCAAACCGCCCCGCGCTGCAAACACAGCAGCGCGGGGCGTTGTTTTCTGACCAGGTTGGGGCGGCGAGTGGTCTGGTCGTTCGACCGACTCCCGTCCACCGTGGCAAGGCAGCCTATTCGAGGATGATTTCCTTGACGGTCATGCCGCCGGGAATCATCGGGAGCACGTGCTCCTGGTAGGGGCAGATGATGTCGAGCAGGTACGGGCCCGGGGTGGCCAGCATTTCGGCGATCGCCGCTGGCAGGGCGGCCTTCGACCGCACCTGCTTGGCGGGAATGCCGTAGCCTTCGGCGATCTTCACGAAGTTCGGGTACGTCTGGCCAATCGAGCCATCCCCCCGACCGCGGGCCTCGGGGTGATCGACCGGGCCGAGGTAGGTGTGAGCGCGATTCCCCTGGTGGAAGCGGTCTTCCCACTGCACGACCATCCCCAGGTGCTGGTTGTTCAGCACGAACATCTTGACGGGGAGCTTTTCGCAGACGAGGGTCGCCATCTCCTGGATGTTCATCTGGAACGAACCATCGCCATCGATGTCGACGCTGATCTTGCCCGGATGCGCCGCCGCCACCCCCATCGCCGAGGGAAGCCCGAAGCCCATCGCTCCCAGGCCCGAGCTGCTCATCCACCGCCGGGGGCGGTCGAACTTGTAGAACTGGGCCGCCCACATCTGGTGCTGCCCCACCCCGACCGAAATGTACGCGTCGAGTGGCGAGGCCTGCCGGTGCAGTTCGCCAATCGCGTACTGCGGCAAGATCGAGTCGTTCTGCGGGTCTTTGAACGACAGCGGGTGCTTGTTCCGCCAGGCGTTCAGCTGCTGCCACCATTCCGTTGTGTCGGGAATGTCGGCGTCGGTCACCGCGTCGTTCAGCGCCTTCAGCGTTTCCCGCAGGTCGGCGACCACCGGGATGTGCGCCTCTTTGTTCTTGTGGATTTCCGACGGATCCGAATCGACGTGCACCACCTTGCCGTGCACCGCGAACTCCGAGACCTTCCCGGTCACCCGGTCATCGAACCGCACGCCAAACGCCAGCAGCAGGTCGGCGTCGTTGATCGCGTAGTTCGCGTAGACGGTGCCGTGCATGCCCAGCATGTCGAGCGACTGCGGATCGGTCCCGGGGAACGACCCGAGCCCCATCAGCGTCATCGTCACGGGAATTCTGGTCCGCTTGGCGAACCGCGTCAGTTCCTCGGCGGCGTCGCTGTTGATCGCCCCGCCACCGGCGTAGATGATCGGCTTCCGCGACCGCCGCAACGCGGCGAGGATCTGCCGAATCTGCTCTCCCCGCACCGGTTTCGGGTCGGGGCGATAGCCGGGCAGTTCCATGGGCGGGTCAAAATCGATCGGCTCAGAGGTCTTCTCGAGCTGCACATCCTTCGGGAAGTCGATCAGCACCGGCCCGGGGCGGCCACTGCGGGCGACGTAGAACGCCTCCTTCACCACCCGGGGAATGTCTTCGAAGCGGGTGATGAGGTAGTGGTGCTTGGTGATCGCCCGGCAGACTTCGACAATCGGCGTTTCCTGGAAGGCGTCGGTGCCGATGAACTTTCGCGACACCTGCCCGGTGATCGCGACGAGCGGGCAGCTGTCCATCTTGGCGTCGGCGAGGCCGGTCACCAGGTTGGTTGCCCCGGGTCCGCTGGTCGCCATGCAGACCCCCACCTTGCCGGTCGAACGCGAGTACCCTTCGGCGGCGAAGATGCCCCCCTGCTCGTGGCGGGGGAGGATGGTCCGCAGTTCGTCGGACCGGTGGGTGAGGGCCTGGTGGATGGGCATGCTGGCCCCACCCGGATAGGCGAATACCGTGTCTACGCCCTGCCGGATCATGGCTTCGACAAGGATGTCGGCTCCATTGAGAACGGTTTGGGCGGTGCGGGCTTGGGGCTCGGCCCGTTCGGCGAAGTCGCCGTCCTCCAGCAAGGTCTCGAGGCTGTGGGAGCGGTGTCGCTCGACGCGAAGGCAAAGGGAGAAGCCGCTTCCGGTTAGGCGGATGGAGCGGACGAGGCTGTGTCG
>CAIUHT010000683.1 GCA_903898975.1 uncultured Planctomycetaceae bacterium | reverse complement strand
CCAGGCCGTGTGCGACCTGACAAGTGCGCGGCGGCTGGAGGTCTGGCCCCTGCTGGGAGAGGAGTCGGTTGAGGCAGGGCCGCCCGGGAGTGCCGAGGCATCGGCGGACAGGCCCCGGCCCCGCCGACGAGGAGGCTACCGCGGCGCGCTCATCTATGAATCGTGGTCATCGGCGGCTGGTGCTGCGCCGGGCGAGACGGCGACGGGAGGGGGGGCGACGGGCGAGGCGGCATCGATCGCTGGGACTGGAGCGCTGTGGAAGCAGGGACGGGGGGCCCGGCTGGCTGACCAGGCGAATCTCGCACTGGTGAACTGTGCCCGGTGGGAGGGGGTCCCGTGGGCGGGGCTCGCGCGTGGTTTGGGCGGGCTCCGTCAGTGGTCGGCGTGGTGGTGGGGGGGATTGGCCGGGTTGGCCGCGACGGCGGCACTGGTGCTCATTCCGGGCGAGCTCAAGATTGGTGGCCAGGGGACCCTGCAGCCCCAGTTGCGGCGGGATGTGTTCGCCCGGGCGGACGGGATTGTCGGCGAGATCACGACCGAGCATGGGGCGCGGTGTCGCGAGGGGGATGTGCTGCTGCGGCTGACGCGCTCGCAGCTCGAGGTCGAGCAGTCGCGGTTGCTGGGCGAGCTGCAGACCGCCCGCCAGCGCCTGGCGGGGTTGCAGGCGGGACGGTTGAATGCGAGCGGGACGACCGGGGCCGATCGCGAACGGGCGTTTCAAGAGACCGCCGAGGCGGAGGAGTTGCGGCAGACCATCGAGGGATTGAAGAACCAGCAGCAGATCATGCAGTTGCAGGCGGAGGAGTTGCTGGTGCGAGCACCGATGCGGGGCGAGGTGATCACCTGGGATGTGCGGGATCAACTGGAGTCGCGACCGGTGCAGCGGGGGCAGGTGCTGCTGACAGTCGCCGACCTGGAGGGGCCGTGGGAGGTTGAGATTGAGGTGTCGGACAGCGACATGGGGCCTGTCCTGGAGGCCCGGCGGAAGTCGGAGCGCGGGAATCTGCCAGTCAGTTTTCTGCTGGCGACCGAGCCGGGGCAGAAGTACTGGGGCGAGGTGAAGCAGGTGGCGCGGGGAGCCGAGACCGACCGGCAGGGACAGACACGGGTGCGGGTGGTGGTGGCGTTGCCCACTGGGGTTCCGGCGCAGCGGAGGCCCGGGGCGCTGGTGATCCCGCAGATCCACTGCGGGACGGCTCCGTTGGGCTACGTCTGGTTTCGAGCCGCATGGGACAACATCCGCCGGTACGTGCTCTTTTAATCGGGGGAAAGGGGAGCGATGAACAGGCTGGCGAAAGACAGGCGGGCGAGAAGCCGACGGGAACCACAGCGGAGTGGCCCGACCGCGTCTGCAGGTTCAAAGTTGGGAACGCAGGCCGCGGTGACAGAGCGGGTGGCGATGAGTTCGGGGCAGAGCGGGAGGTGGCTCTTGGTCCTGCTGGGGCTGGTGGTGGGAGCGGGAGTGCTGCGAGGCCCCCTGGCGGTGACGGCGGGGACGCAGGAGCGGGCAGTGGCGGCAGGCCGCCCGGCGTATGTGGTGGACTCCGCGTTGATCACGCTGATTGAAGAGGCGGAAGTGCCGGCCCGCACGCCGGGGTTGATCCAGAAGATTCCGGTCGAGACAGGCGACCTGGTCGCGGCGAAAGACCTGCTGGTGCAGTTGGAGACGGCCGATTCCGAGCTGGTTGTGCAGCGGGCCCGGCACGAGGTGGATATTGCCCGGCAACAGGCGCGGAACGATTCGAAGGTGAACATCGCCCGCAAAACATTCGAGACCGCGCAGCGGGCGGTGCGGCGAGCCGAGGATTCGAACGCGAAACGCCGCGACAGCGTGACCGAGGCCGAGTTGGATAAGCTACGGCTGGAGGCGTTCACTGCGGAGTCGCAGATCCGGCAGGCCGAGACCGACCTGGGGGTGGCGCAGGCGACGCATGAATTGAAGGAAGTGGAACTGCGGCAGGCAGAGCTGGCGGCGGCGTACCGCCGGGTGGTCGCTCCGTTCGCGGGGATGGTGGTGCAGTTGTTGCAGCAGGAGGGGGAGTGGGCCGAGGGGGGCAAGCCGCTGCTGCGGCTGGTACGTCTCGACCGGTTGCGGGTCGAGGCGTTTTTGAAGTCGGAGGAGGTCGACGGGAGCCTGGTGGGGCGGGATTGCCGAGTGACCGTGTCGTTGCCCCGCGGGCGAAAAGTGACAGTGGCGGGGAAGATCACGTTTGTGAGTCCCGAGGTGAATCCAGTGAATGGAGAGGTGCGGGTGTGGGCGGAGGTTCCGAATCCCGAACTGGAACTGCGACCGGGCGTGCAGGGGCGGCTTGAGATTGCCGCCGGGGAGGAGGCGGATCGCTGAGCCCCGCCGGCTGAGACCGTGAGACTGAGAGTCGCACGGAGCCGCTGGAGGGACTGGCTGGGTGGGTGGAATTGGCTGGGTGGGTGGAATTGGCGATGAAGCGTGGCAGGGATGTGAGCGGGGCGAGTTCGTGTCGAAGGAGGCGACGATGAGTGCGGGAACGAAGGGTGGTTACACGGCGCGGGACATCGAGGTGCTGGAAGGGCTCGAGCCAGTCCGCAAGCGCCCGTCGATGTACATCGGCGCGGTCGATTCGAACGGGTTGCACCACCTGCTGTGGGAGATTGTGGACAACTCGGTCGACGAGCACCTGGCGGGCGAGTGCGACCGCATTGTGGTGACCCTGCACAAGGATGGCTGTTCGCTGACGGTGAGCGACAACGGGCGGGGGATTCCGGTCGATGTGCACCCCAAGCTCAAGCGGCCAGCGCTCGAGATCATTCTCACCACGCTGCACTCGGGGGGAAAATTCTCGAACAAGAACTACGCCCACTCTGGCGGGCTGCACGGGGTGGGGTCATCGGTGGTGAACGCCCTGTCGACCGAGATGACCGCGACGGTGCATCGTGACGGGCACGAGTGGTTTCAGCGGTTCAAGGCGGGACGCCCGACCACCGCGCTGCAGAAGGTGCGGCCGTTCCGGGGGCGGGGAACGGCGATTTTCTTCCGTCCCGACGACACGATTTTCCGCAAGACAACGTACGACCCGGCGGTGATCCGCGAGCGGCTGGAAGACATGTCGTACGTGCATGGGGGCTTGACCCTCGTGTTCAACGACGAAGTGCGGAAGGAATCGGTCGAGTACCTGCACCCCGACGGACTGCTGGGGTACCTGGCGAAGCTGGTGGGCGACGGAAGCAAGAAACCTGTCACGGAAGCGGTCTTCACCGCCGACCGCGAGGACCCGCAGGGGAAGATTGGGGTGGTGCTCCGCTGGACCGAGGCGACCGACGAAGAGGTGCGGAGCTACGCGAATGGCATCCGCACCCGCGGGGGCGGGACCCACGAAGTGGGGCTGAAGTCGGCGATTGTGAAGGCGGTCAAGAACTACCTGGAGATTCACAACAAGATTCCGAAGGGCATTCAGCTGACTTCCGAGGATATCCGCGAAGGGCTGGTGGCGATCCTGTCGGTGTTTGTTCCCGAGCCAATGTTCCAGGGGCAGACCAAGGAAAAGCTGAACAACCCCGAGATCACGGCCCAGGTCGACAGCCTGGTGCGACCCGGCCTGGAGAACTGGTTCAATTCGAACCCCAACCTCGCCGACGCGATCATCGGGCGGATGGTGCTGGCGGCCCGGGCACGGATGGCCAGCCGGGATGCCGTGCTGGAGGTCCGTCGCAAGACACCGGCGACCCGCCGGAGCACGTTGCCGGGCAAGCTGTTCGACTGCCTGTCGAACCGTCCTGAAGAATGCGAGTTGTTCATCGTGGAGGGGCAGTCGGCCGGTGGCACGGCGGTGCGGGGCCGGGATGGCAAGACGCAGGCCATCCTGCCACTGCGGGGGAAGATCCTGAACACCGAATCACTGGCGACCGCGAAGGCGCTGGTGAACCAGGAACTGCGTGACCTGCTTGAGTCGCTGGGGACGGGAGTGGGTGAGCGGTTCGACATGCGGGCCCTGCGGTACCACAAGATCATCCTGCTGATGGATGCCGACAGTGACGGCAACCACATCATGACGCTGCTGCTCTGTTTCTTCTTCCGGCACATGCGCGAGCTGATTCGGGCCGGCCATGTGTTCCTGGCGCAGCCCCCGCTGTACCGGATCGCGGTGGGCAAGGAGATTCACTACGCGCTGAGTGACGCCGACAAGGAGGCGTACCTCGCGACCCTGCCCGCCAACCGGACGCCCGAGATCATGCGGTTCAAGGGTTTGGGTGAGATGCCCCACCAGCATCTCGCCGAGACGACGCTCAGCCCGGCGACTCGGATTCTGCTGCGGGTCGATATCGACGCCCAGCTGGAAGCCGACAAGACGTTCGACCAGTTGCTGGGGAAAGACCCCTCACTGCGGTATGAGCTGATCATGAGCGAAGCGAACCTGATCTCGGAGGAAGAGCTCGACATCTGACCGGCGTGTGTCGGCCGGGTGGATGAGGGACAGGCGTCGCCCGCGCGTGTCCCGATGATTGCCTGAGGCCTGTCTGCGGGAAGTGAACTTGTCTGGTCTGAACTGATCCCCGTGAGGTCGATTCCGTGAGTGACATGCCCGCCCCGTTTGATGGCCGCCTGACTCCCGAGCTGCGGGAGCAGTTCGACCGGGATGGTTTCCTGCTGCTGCCCGGGCTGCTCAACCCGCACGAGGTGGAAAGCCTGTCGCGGATCGCCCGGCTCGATCACCAGGCGGCGACCTCGGCGAGCCGCGCCGATGGGGAGGGGGGAAGCATCCGCCTGCATGTCGAGAATGAACTGACCGACGACATCTACTCGGCGATCTGCCGGAGCGCGCGGATTGTCGATCTCGCCGAGGGGGTGCTGGGCGAAGAGGTCTATCACTGGCATCACAAGCTGATCTTGAAAGAGCCCCGGGTGGGGGGAGCCTGGGCGTGGCACCAGGACTATGGGTACTGGTACCACAATGGCTGTCTCGAACCCCGGCTGGTGAGCTGCCTGTTGGCGATTGACCGGGCGACCCGGGCCAATGGCTGCCTGCAGGTGGTCCGAGGGAGCCATCGCCTGGGGCGGCTGGAGCACGGGAAGGTGGGGGACCAGACGGGGGTGGCCGATGCCGAGCGGCTGGAGGCGATCCTGGCCCGGCACGAGCTGGTGCATTGCGAGCTGGAGCCGGGAGGAGCGGTGCTGTTCCATTCGAACCTGCTGCACCGGTCCGACCAGAACCACAGCGATCACCCACGCTGGGCGTTCATCTGCTGCTACAACGCCCGCAGCAACAGTCCGTATAAGGCGACACGCCACCCCAGCTACAGCCGGCTGGAGAAATGGCCTCACGAGCAGATTGGGGCGGTCGCGCAACGGCGGCTGCAATAAGCCACTCCCTGAGTGGAATCGCGGGGCAACTCTCTCGAGCTGAAATGAGCTGCCCGGCGATTGGTCACCCGGCAGCGATCGCGTCCCAGGCGTGAAGCCGTCGACTCCGATTGGCGGTCACCCGGTCTGTCGTGGCGGAGGCCGGGAGGCGTGCGCGGTGGCGTGTCCCGGGCTGGCGTGGCCCGGGCTGGCGTGGCCCGGGCTGGCGTGAAGGGTCTGGCCACGCCTCACTCGCTCAGAGATGCTCGATTGCCACTGCTGATGGAGCGACAGGTAAGGCGCGACAGTCTTGGCGTAAAAGTTGAAATGCGATGCGCCAAACCATCCGCCGACAATCGGTTGGAGCCCAGACAAATTCCGCGGCGGACGCGAGCGCCCGCGCGGGTCTTGAAGTTGCCCGGCTGGATCGCCCGCATGGGGCCGATCAGGTCAGCGCCTTCAGGGGGAGGTCGACGGGGTGGTTGAGGGCCGAGCTGCGGGCGACCGCCTCGGTGAACTCCATGTATTTCAGGCCGGTGGAAAAATCGGTGCGGGTGACCCGCTCGAGGCCACGAACGGCCGAGATAAATTCCTCCTCGACCCGCCAGCCGCCGAGTTTTTCAGGAGGGAGTTCGAGAGGCTTGAGCGCCGTCTCGCCCGCCCGGGCCAGTTCGACAAGTTCCTGATCGCCACGGAGCGACCAGCGGAGAGTCCCCCGACTGCCGTACAGCGTGATCTGGCGTCCCGGCCCGAAGAGGGTGATGCCACTGATGTGGTAAATGCCGCGGGCCCCTCCCTCAAGGTTCGTCAGCACCTGGACGCTGTCGGGAACCGAGACATCGACCTGTCCCTGGCTTTCGCGACCAGGTCGACGCGGTTCGAAGATGCGCGTCTGGGCAAAGACGCGGATGGTGGGAGGGGTCCAGCGGGAGACGGTCTCGTGCATGATGCCCAGGGTGAGCATGTTGAAACCGCTGATCTCGATTTCCTGCCGCCAGTGGAGAAGTTGGGTATAGTCCCACGCGGCGTCATCGGCCGAGATGACGACCACTTCGCGAAGCTCACCGAGGTAGCGGTCGTCGATGAGTTTTCTCAGGTAGCGGTCATGCACGAGACCGAAAGGGCTGGGAACCACCTGGGCGATGAGGCCGGGATGGGCCTGGGCGGCCATGAGCATCTGGTGGGCTTCGTGGGCGTTGCGGGCCATGCGGGCCTCGCACAGCACGTGCTTGCCAGCATTGAGCGCCGCAATGGTGACTTCACAGTGCAGGTTGGGCCAGGTTCCAACGCAGACGGCGTCGATGCCGGGGTCGTTGACCAGGTCGCGCCAGTTGTCGAAGACGCGAGGGATCCCAAATTCCTGCGAGACCCGGCGGGCCGACTCGACAGTCCGGTTGGCGACCGAAACCAATTCCACGCCACTCTGTGCGCGAAAGCCGGGGATATGACGTCGCCGGGTGTTTTCGCCAGCGCCGACAAACCCGACGCGAACCAGTTTTTCTTTCATGGAAGCGGTTTCCGCTCTGCGGTGAGTACGAAGTGAAGGAGCAGGAGTGTCAGGAACGGGTGCCAGTGGCGAACCGGCGCGATGGAAGCCGGATG
>CAIUHT010000682.1 GCA_903898975.1 uncultured Planctomycetaceae bacterium | reverse complement strand
TGCGCCTCCAGCAGGCGGGCCTCGAAATCAGACTTGGGCTCTGGCAGGAAGGCTGCAGTCGCGTATCCCGCCGCGCGGGCCGACTGCAGCACCCCGGGAATCGGTTCGCCAGCCCCCCCCGTTGCGAAGTGCCGAAGATCGGTTGGATACCACCCCGACAGCAGTGAAAACAACGCTTCTCGCGTGTAGGGATAGGTCGTGTGATGCCGGTTCAACCGCCACGACGAACCGGTAAGACGCTTGAGGTTTGGCAAATGCTCAAGTGCTCCGTTCCAGTCAGCCAGCTCGGCTGGAAGGGTTTCAAACACAACAATCAACAGATCGCAGCCGCGATTGCCCGCAAACCACGAGGGAGCTTGGGGCGAACCCGAGACATTGCCCACCCGCTGCCACTCAGAGATCAGTCGGGCGGCATCGGCCTTCCGGTATTTGGCCGTCGACCAACCATCCAGCTCCAAAAACTCTCCCAGGGCCAGCCGGGGAAGCGAGCGATGAAAGTTCGATGGCGGGGTGCGATGCCACAGGCCCACGGTCAGAACGCCCGCCAGGCAGGCCGGTATCCCGTACCGCAGTCCCTGATCAAGCAACGCGGGAACACGACCAAGCCGTCGCATCAACTGCGGCGCCGCCGACAGCAGCACCAAACCCGACAGTCCCGCCACGCTTTTCCATCCCAGGTAAGTTTCAATGTCGTCCGTGTGAGCGGCTCCCCACCGAATGGCATCGAGCCACTGCTGCAGCGTTTGGAATTTGCCGACGTTCCGATACCCAATCATCTGGATCGTGAAAAAGCCAATCACCAGCCACGAACCACAGAAGGTGACCGCCAGTCGATAACGCGGTGGCAGCCCCCACAACATCACCAGCAAAACGGCCGGAATCAGCACCCCCAGCAGCAACACGTCGCTGAAGAAGAAGCCACAATGTTCAGCCGCTGAAAACGCCAGCACGCTCGAGAGAGCCGACTCCCCCCAGGCGCGTCCCTGCGAGGCCGCCACCAACCGATACCCGATTTTCGCCAGCAACAGACCCTTCATCCCCAGCAGGATGAACGCCGCGAGAGACCACGTCGCCAGGCACCCCGCCAGCGTCGCCGGACCGCGCCCGCGGTTCAGGCCTTCGGCGGTCCCGGCATCGCTCACCTGGTCGCGGTCTGCAGGCTTGGTCTCAATCATCGATCAGTACCGGCGTCCTCAGTGTGCCAATGCTCTCAATGCTCGCCGAGAGCACATCCCCCGATTTGAGAAACGTGTTGGTGCTGTGTCCCACCCCGGCGGGCGTTCCCGTAGAGATGATGTCCCCCGGTTCCAGCGTCACAAAGCTCGCGATGAAGGCAATGATCGCCGCCACCGGAAAAACCATCTGCGACGTGCTCGCCTGCTGACGCGTCTCCCCATTCAGCGTCAGCTTCATCGACAGCGCCTGCGGATCACCAATCGAACGCGCCGATGTCACACACGGGCCCATCGGGCAGAAGCCGTCGTGCCACTTGCCTTGCAACCAGTCAAAGAACCCGTCTTTCGGCCGCTCCTTGCGATGCGGGTTGGGCCGAAATTTCCGGTCCGAAATGTCGTTGATCACGGTGTAGCCCGCGACTCCCGCCAGTGCCGCCCCCTCACTCACTCCCTTCATCCGCTGGCCAATCACCACCGCCAGTTCAAGTTCCCAGTCAATCGAATGAGGGGAAACCCGTGGCAGCTTCAAGGGGCTCCCAGGATCGGTCAGCGTCGTGCTCGCCGGCTTCATGAACACATAGGGAAACGTCTCCGCCCGCTCCGCCGCGATCCCGCCCCCTTCCCGAATGTGATCCGCATAGTTGCCCGCCAGCAATAACAGCTTGTTTGGACGCGGAATCGGGACCAGAAGTTGCACCCCCCCGACAGCGACCCCCACCTGCTCGCCCACTCCCCGACCCGGCCCTGCCAGCCACGTCGCCAGTCGCACGGCGACCTCCTCGGCCCAACCACCGGGAAGCAGCGGAAGCAAATCCCCCTGCAGCCGACCGCACGCCTCCGCCAGGTCAGTGTCGGGATGCAGCCGCGCCGCCGCCAGCAGCGGAACAATCCGCTCTTCCGAATAGAACCCCGCCTGGATCACCCCGCCCGCTTCAAACCGACAGATGCGCATCGTCGTTCTCTCCACCTCAAGCGTCGATCGTGTTCCGCAAGCAGTGCTGCCCACACCGCACCGGGGTTCACCCCCCGCGATCCGCCGACTTTAGTGGCGACCGTCAGAGGTCACAATCGATCTCAGCGATTGGTCGCGACGTCGCAATTCCTGCCCAGGTAGGAAAACGCAGCCCAGGCCATCCTGGATCAAAAGAATTCCCGACCCGGGCCATTTTTAAGACCGCTCATCAACCGGTCGGAATGAGTTGTCTCGCTCAATTCCCGAACACCCCGCCGAACGCCGCTCAATTCGCTGTCGCGTCAGGCGACTCCTGCGAGCCCGTCTCCCGACCCAGCAGTTGCAGTTCATCGAGAGCCTCCACCAGCCCGCGGGCCAACGGTCCCGCGGCGGTCCCTCCCGTGCCCGCATGCTCCAGTACCACCACAAAGGCCACCCGCGGCCGATTCGCTGGGGCATACCCCGCAAACCACGCATGGTCCGGTCGGCCCCCGCCCGACTCCGCCGTCCCCGTCTTGCCCGCAATCGGAACCCGCGGCCAATACACGCTCTTGTGCCCAGTCCCCGCCGGGCTGGCGACCACATCCCACAACCCCTTCCGAACCAACTGCAGCGTCCCCGCTGTCAGTTCGGGAACAGCCTCCATCTTCGCGTCCAGGTGCGAATCGATGTCCCGCCCCTGCGGCCCCACCATCCCCACCCGCGAAACCACCCGCGGATGAATCAGCTGGCCCCCGTTCGCAATCGTCCCCAACAAGCGCGCCATCTGCAGCGGCGTGACAGTCAACCGCCCCTGGCCAATCGCCAGCTGCAGGGCCTCCCCATCCGCCCGGTTGTTCCGCTGATTCGTCGCCGCACGCGGCAGAGAGCCCGGCTTTTCCCCGGGCAGGTCGATCCCCGTCGCCTGCCCCAACCCCAGCCGGTCGGCCCAGTCCAGCAGTGGCCCACTCCCCGACCGACGGGCCGCGTCAAAGAAAAACACATTGCACGAACGGGCCAACGCCGACACCAGGTTGACTTCGCCATGCCCAACCCCGTGATGCTTGAACGTGTAGCAGCGATACCGCTCTGGCGAATCGAGATACCCCAGGCACGTCAGGGTCTCACCCGGGTCGATAAACCCTTCCTGCAACAGCGCCACCGCACTCACAATCTTGAACACCGACCCCGGCGGCAAAGTCGCCTCGGTCGCGCGATGAAACAGCGGTCGCCGCGGATCCGCCTGGATCGCCCGC
>CAIUHT010000681.1 GCA_903898975.1 uncultured Planctomycetaceae bacterium | reverse complement strand
TGTGGTGTGTGGTGTGTGGGCCGGCATTTGTTGGCCGTTCGCCAGCCGCCACCGGCTACCAATTTCGGTCTGCGGTGGTCGTCTCAATGCGTGTGGGGCCGCCGGAGTCGACAGTGGCGGGGCCGCTTACGACGCGCCCAGCTCGGCGAGGAGTTGGGGGCGCAATTCGCCGATCGTGAAGAACGAACCGGTGACGCACACCAGATCTTCGGCGGTCGCCAGGCTGCGGGCGCGGGACCAGGCCTGGTGGATCTCGGAGATGACTTCGCAGTTCGGGCGGCCCTGCTCGCGGGCCATCTGCGCCAATTCATCCGCCGCCTGGGCGCGTGGATTGCGGGAGAACTCGGTGAAGATGACGTGGTCAAAGACGGGCAGAATGCGGTGCAGCATGCCGGCGACATCTTTGTCGCGGCTGGCGGCGAACAGCAGCACCCGCTGCCGCGCGGGGAACCGGGCGGTGAGCGTCGCGACCAGCGCTTCGATCGCCGGGACGTTGTGGGCGGCATCGAGAATGACCACCGGCCGGCGGGAGAGCACCTCGATGCGGCCGGGCCAATGCACCTCGCGCAGGCCGCGGCGGAGGGCCGCGTCGGGAATGGTCCAGCCCCGCGATCGGAGCAATTCCAGGGCGACAACCGCCTGGGCGGCGTTGCAGGCTTGGTGTTCGCCGTGCAGTGCCAGCGGGAGCCTGGCCCACTCCCGCGAACCCCAGCGCACATCCAGGTGGTCTGGGGCCGGGGTGTCGCCCGGTTGCTTTGCCACCGTTCCCGGGTGCCACGTGCAGTCGAAGTCGCGATCGAGCTGGAAGAGCGGCGCTCCCCGCTCGGCACAGGTGTCGGCAATCACCCGGCTGGCGTCGGGGTGCAGGGCCCCCGAGACCACGGGGACACCGGTCCGGATGATCCCGGCTTTCTCCCGCGCGATTGCCGCGATGGTCTCGCCCAGTTGCCGGGTGTGGTCGAGCCCAATGGGAGTGATCACGCTGACCAATGGCTGGCAGAGGTTGGTCGAATCGAGCCGGCCACCGAGCCCCACTTCCAGCACCACCAGTTCCGCCTGTTGATCGAGAAAGTACAACCAGCCCAGCGCGGTGGCGATTTCGAAGTAAGTGGGCCCCAACTGGCCCGGCAGGCGGTCGAGTTCGGCGGTGACCTGGGCCACTCGGTCGACCAGGCTGGCCAACTCGGCACCGGTGGGGGGGCGCCCATTGACGGTCAGCCGCTCTTCAAAAGTCTGCAGGTGCGGCGACGTGAAGAGTGCGGTGCGGACGCCCGCCGCTTCCAGGACCCGGGCGATCATGACCGCGGTGGAGCCCTTCCCCTTGGTGCCGGCGAGATGCACGGCGGGGAGTCGATCTTGCGGGTTGCCCAGCCGCTCGAGCAGGTGCCGCATCCGTTCGAGGTGAATATCGCCCGACTCAACGGGCCCGGCCAATTGCCGCTCGAAGTTGACTCGCGACGCCAGGAATTCGTGGGCCTGCCGGAGTGTGGTGATGCGGATGGGCATCGGCTCTAAGGGTAGACAGCGCGGACACGGGGCAGGGTGAGTCGAACGGAGGGATTCTAGCACTCCGGTTGAGAGACCAGTACATTCACGCCGCGAATTCCCCCCGCGACGGAGCAGGCTGCGGATCTTCGAGCCCACCGGTTCGGTGAGCGTGCGGCAACCAACGCTTTGGTTCGGGGTTCGGCCCTCTCCGCTGTGGTTGGGTGGCTGTTGTCTGTGCGAGCGAGAGTGACCGGGCCGGGCCAGGTTGTGTTCGAGATTGGAAGCC
>CAIUHT010000680.1 GCA_903898975.1 uncultured Planctomycetaceae bacterium | reverse complement strand
GTGCCGGTCGAGACGGGGAATCAGCCCGGCCCGCACCAGGCTCGACTTGCCACACCCCGACGGGCCGTAGAGCAGGCCAACCCGGAAGGTCGCGGCGGGGTTGGTCTCGGCGAGGCGTTCCTTCCAGAAGGCGACGCTGCGGGGCAACCCACCCCGCTCACGTGGCCCGGGAAGCAGGTCCAGGAAGAACTCCTGATCCTCCTCGGTGAAGGGGCGGAGTCCGCGGGGGGTCATCAGCAGTTCTTCGCCGACCGCGATGCGGGAGGTTCCCGCCTCGCGCCAGACCGCCAGTTCTTCGCACAGTTCGCGGGCCGAGGCGTGCCGTTCCGACGGACGCTTCGACAGCAGCTTGTCGCAGATGCGGGAGAGTTCGGGGGGGACGTCGGGAGCCACCTCGACCAGCGGCGGGGGGTTGTGCTGGCGAATCTGCTTGACCAGCTCGCGTCGCTCCCGGCTGCGGAACGGCCGGCGGCCTGCCAGCATCTCGTAGAGAATGACTCCCAGCGCGAACAGGTCGCTGCGGCCATCCAGCCGGTGACCGCAGCCGCGGGTCTGTTCGGGGCTCATGTACGCGGGGGTCCCCGCCCCGGCGGCAGTCAGCGTTTCCTCTTCGCGAACCGCCAGCCCGAAGTCGGTCAGCCACGGATGCCGGGTGCCGTGCTCGACGAGGATGTTCTCGGGCTTCACGTCGCGATGAATGAGCTGCTGGGCGTGGGCGTGGTCGAGTGCCGCGGCCATGGCGCGGATCACCTCGACCGCCCGCTCGTGCGTCACGCCCCCTCGCCGCAGTTCATCCCGCAGCGTCTCACCCGGAATCAGCAGCGACACCACGAACAGCAGCCCGTTCGCATCCCGCCCCAGGTCGTACACCGGGACAATGTGCGGATGGCGGAGCGCGGCGAGTGTGCGGGCCTCGGCCAGGTACTGCTCGACATCTTCGGCCGACTGGAACCGCTCGGGCTTGGGCACCTTGATCGCGACATCCCGCCGCAGCTCGTCATCGCGGGCCTGCCAGACCCGCCCGAATCCCCCTTCGCCCAACAGCTTGATCAGCCGGTAGCGGCCGACGAACTGCTGCGGTCCCGAGTTCTCGCCACCACGTCCCTTGGGGCCCGCCCCGCCCCGGCCAGCCTGGCGGTGCTGCGGGCCGTAGTCCTCGGTCGGTACCGCGCCCGTTTCCAGCGACGCGGGTGCCCCGCCACCGCGGCCCAGGTCGGTGGTGTGGTGCTGCTCGGGGGAATCGTCCTGGTAGCCGACGACGGTCGGCTCGGCGACCTGCTGGGTCACCAGCTGCCCCCGCAGTTCGATTTCCGATTCCTGCAGTGCCTGCCGCCACGATGGGCCAGCCGGCCATTCCTGGCAAAGTGCCCAGTACGCCTCGACCATCAGGGGCTGCTGCCGCGACCACCGCTGCCGCTGGTCTTCCAGCAGCAGCTGCAGCCGTTGCGTGTCGTCGAGTCCCGGCCGGGCCAGGACAGCCTTCAGCACCTCGTCGAGCGGTGCCAGCCGCTCCCACAGCGGTGCCAGCTCGTCGTAACTGTCGCGGAGCGATCCCGAAGCGGTGTCGGGGTCGGGGGATGAGCCGACGGTCTTGTGGTCGCGATCGGTGGTCATGGTCGCAGCAGCTCCACCAGTCGGGCGATCGACAATTGCATTCGGCGTTCCGCGGCCCGGGTGGCTCGGTCGGCGTATCCTGCGGGCAGCGGAACGGCCTGGTCGGGTTGCCCGCCCACTTCGAGCCGGCCTTCGTCGTAGACCACTTCCCGGGCCAGCTCGACGCTCTCCGCCGCCCACTCCGCCAGGGCGGTCCGCTTCAGCTCGGGCCAGCCGGTGGGGTCGAGGTCGGTCCGCTGGCTCCACACCTCGGCGAACCGCCAGACTTCCCGAATCTCTCCCGCCAGTTCGCCCGGTGTGCTCTTCAGCACACCCGCACCGGTCAGTTGAGAGAGCAGCCGATTGTCCCAGAAGGCATGCAGGTTGGTCGGCGGGTCCCCGGGGCGCTCAAGGATGAACGCGGCATTCCCCCCGCGATCTCCCTTCGGTGCCCGCAGCGAATACCGATTGATGGCGTGCAGGGGCTGATGCAGGTCACTCGCCAGGTGCAGCACCCAGCAGAGGGCGACCGCCCGGCGCTCGGCGGGCAGGTCGCCCTTGATCCGCTTCAGGTTGTACGCGAGAGCCGTTTCGAGCTGATGACAGCCCTCGGGATCCTCCCCCGGTTCGGGAGTGGCGGGAATGATGCCATCGGGAACTTCGGCCGGAGCCCCGGGAAACCGCAGGGTGTAATTCACGAAGTGCCACGCCCGCCGATGATGAACGGCCCGCCACGGCGGGTCGCGCACATCATCGGGCCAGCGGGCCGCCAGCATGAACAGCACCTCGGCTTCCCGCTCGGGGGGCAACTCGGCGCAGATCGCCCGCCATTCCCCGGCGTAATGCGGATGGGCTCGCAGCACGGTGGCCCATTCCGCCACCTGGCCCGGGTCCCGCTCGCGGAGCAGGGTATAAACCCGCGACCCGCACAGCATGTGCCCCGCGAATGACCAGCCCAGCACCGGAGCGGCGGGCCAGAGCAGCACGCAGAACACCGCCCCCCAGATCGCCCGCCAGCCACTCGTCAGCCGCGGAACAAACGACGAGCGGGCCGGTCGCCCCGAGGGCAACCCGCGCAGTTTCCAGCGAACCAACCCCAGGCCCGGGGGCATGCTGACGTGTTCCTTCCTGTGAGGCTCACCCTGTGAGCGGGGAGAGCGTTTCCGCATGCTACCACGTCGGGGCAGGGCGTGTCACAACGCGCGGGAATCCTTGGAAACGCTCACTAAGACGCGTCCCGTCGTAAGCTTTGACAGGATCCCCAAAGCAATGCAGGCCCAACGCCATGACCCGCCCAACGCCCTGCCGCGCTGCGACTTCTCCCCAAAGCGACCCAGTGCTTGCGACGGGTGGTCGCGATCTGTGGTGGGGCACTGTTGGTGGCGCGACTCATCGCCGCCACGCTCGTTCCCACCAGATGCGTTCCCACCAGATGCGTTGCCGCCGGGTTTTTTCCGCCATGTTGTTAATCGGCGGGCACCTCGCAACGAGACTCACTGCGCCGCAGGTCGCTCGTTGAGGCGGACCGCAGGTTGGGTGCGACCGCTTTGGGCAGACCCTCAGGCGGGTGGTCAGCGTGCGGGAGGGGGGCCGAATGGAGCGGTGGTTCGGCCGGTCCAGTTGGCGCCGATCTCGGCGTGCTCGCTTTCCAGGTGAACGGCGATCAGTTCAGGCAGCAACTGCCTGCGTCGCCGGTCCCACTGGAGGGAATGCCGGACGTCGGTGTGCGAGGCACCGGCATGGTTCCCCGGGTACGGGCGCACCCGCACGCGTCGCCATTCTTCCATCGAGGCATGCCACAACTGGGTGAAGCCGATCGGCACCCAGCCGGATTGCGGGACCACCCACCGCGAGCCCACGTCGAACCCGGGAGGGAATCGGACCTCGTGGGGATTGTCAAAGGGGCGCGACAGGTAGCCCGAGTCGCGCAGCCGGACCCAGTCGTTCCACGAGCGAACCAGAATGCGATCGACACCATAGATGACCGCCGGGTCGAGGTGGGCCAGTTCCAGCTGCTTGCGCGTGTGGCTGGGAAAGACCACATCGGCATCCAGGTGCCACCGCCAGCCCTCGGTCGAGAGCATCTGCAGTCCCCGCTCGACCAAGGCTCCCTTATTGAAGCGGCCTCCTGAGTCATACCCCTCTTCGGTCAACAGTGTCTGCAGTTGATACTGGCGACAGACTTCGCGGGTCACGTCATCGTCGGGCGACGTCACGACCACCCAGTGATCGAACAGGTGGCGGTTCCACTCGGCGGTCACCGCCAGGAAGTCGCCGTAGTTGATGCAGACCGTCACCGCTTCAATCCTCACGGCCGCCGCTCTCCTTCTTTTAAGACCACCGCCAGGGCCTGCCCCAACCCACCACGACTTCAGGCTTGGACATCAAGCCCCCCGCACCGCTCCCGTTCGAGCGAGCCACCCGGTTCGATCGGGGGATGCCACGCCGAGCCCGTAGGTTGCAACGCCGGCGACTGCCGCCAGCGACACTCACAGCCAGTGACCGCCAGTGACTGCCAGTCACCACCAGTCAAGCGCGGCTAAAGGCACGCTCGAGCACCACGAAAAACCCTCACTGCCGGGTTCCATGACGCCTGTTTCTCACTGCTCAAAATTAGGTCCGGGCAGAATCGCAGGCCAGCCCGGGGGCTCTGTGGGCCCTGCGGGAATCGGGCAGGCTGGGAGGTTTGTCCGATTACAGCGATTGCACCGGGGGGAGAGGCCGAGACTGCTGCGCCTAACAACCGCAGTCATCAAGACTTCCGCCGGGCGACCGTGTTGCCAAGGTGCGCTCACCTGGCCCACCTCGGCTGTCGCCCCCCTCTTACTTGAATCCATTTGCGGTTCGTCTTGACCTTTTCTCAAGATTTCGGGTACATCGCTCCTCCGCACAAACGGCGTGTTCACGTCGGCCACACCGCGCTCCCGCGCAGTCTTCCCCTCCGGCTTCCCAACCGGACTCTGGCCAACCTCTGCCACGCTCCTTCCCGTCTTGTCTTCCCCCCCCCCGAGAGGTCTTGACCCACATGCTCTCTCCCTTTACGCGAACCTTGGTCTCGGTCGCCGCCTGCACCGTCGCCTCGGCCAGCCAATCCGCCATCGCTCAATTCCTGTACGATCCCTGCTGCCGGGCACCCCGCCCCGCCTGTGCGACCGCCCCAGCGTGTGCCGTCGCCCCCGCGTGCGCTCCCGCCCCGGTCCAGACCTGCTATCAGCAGGTCCCCGTGGTCGAATACCGCGACGTGCAGCGGACCGTCCAGCGTCCCGAGTACTACACCGACTACGAAGAACGCGATGTGACCGAGTACCGCAAGGTGCTCGAGAACCAGGCGGTGCAGGTCCCCACGGTCAGCTACCAGACCGTGACCGAGACCCGCATGGTCCAGAAAGACTGCGGTCGCTGGGTCACCAACACCGAGTGCCGGCCCAAGGTCAGCCCCTGCGACTATGACTGCCGGCCCGACGTGTTCGGCGCCATGAACCGCACCGCCTACGCCATCCGGATGGCGTTCACTCCCGACCAGGTGGTCCGCAAGCAGTGGGTTCCCAACATCGTGACCCAACAGATCCCGGTCACCCGCCAGGTCGCCGTCCGCGGAGTCAAAACCGTCAACTACCAGACCTGCCGGGTGGTCCCCGTCACCACCCGCAAGCAGGTCGCCGTGACCCGCATGCGGATGGTCGCCCAGAACGTCACGCTTCGCGAACCGGTCACCGTCATGAAGACCATCGCCGTGGGGTCGGGGTACGCTCTCGGACCGACCCCGGCGGCCGCTTCGCGCACCGCCCGGGCCGAAACCCCCGCGGCCAACACCGACCTGCAACCCAGCCCTTCGGCCGATGACCTGGGGGAACGGACGGCGATCGCTCCCCGCGACACCGCCCGCCCCGGCACCGCCGACCCCGCCAAGACCGAACGCCGCAAGGCGTTGACCGACGACTCGGAAGATGGCATCAAGGGAGCGTCGAACCCGCCCAAGAGCCGTCGCCCCGCCCTGCGGCCCCGCGCGAACGGTTCGCAGCCAGCGCTCCCGCCCGATCCCGCCGAGGTCGCTCGCCAGGACCGCCCGCAAGGGGTCTGGGTCGCGGCCAAGAAACCCTCCCGCGTCGCGGGAGAATGGGTCGCCCGCCGCAAGCCTCAACCCGCCGCGCAACCCGTCGCTCAACCCCAGGGGCCCGACCTCGAGCCCATCATCCTCGCCCAGAACTCACCCCGGCGGAATTAGCCCGGGCGGAACGGGCACCCGCCGAACTCCCGTCGGGTGCTCTCCCCACCACTCACCACCCTCCACCCTGCGGCTATCTCGAGTCCAGCACCCCTCGCGGTCGTAGTCCCTCCGCGGGACTGCCCTTACGGCGGAGTGCCTGCCCCCACCCTCGGTCGCACGAACTTTCACGCTCG
>CAIUHT010000679.1 GCA_903898975.1 uncultured Planctomycetaceae bacterium | reverse complement strand
TTGTGTTCCAAAACTCCGGACTGCAGCCGCGTCAGCGCAGCATCCAGCCACGCGATTACGGGCTTGAGATAAGCCTGTTCCGTGTCCTTGGGAGGCTTGTTGACCTCTCTGTAGTACCTCTGGAGTGCTGCGTCCGCACTCCGTTTTGACTGCTGATAGCGAAATTCACGCAATTGGGCTCCCATGTTCGCATCGAAGCTGGCGTAGGCGACAATCGACGCCCAGTCGTGCGAGTCCTTCACCACCCCCCGCAGCTCTCGGCGGAGGCGGGTGATCAAGACCTGTGGATCATGGCCGCGCAGGAATCCCCGGTACAGCAGCTTGGCCATCACGATGGAGCCGGCGAATGTCAGCGGAAACTGCGAGGCGATGACCAGCGGGATTCCCGCCTCATGCAGCGTGTGGGCGACACTCGCCCCAGCCCCCACGACCGATCTCTGTCCGGCTCCGTGACATGTGGCGAGCGTCACCACCGTGGGAATGCTGAAGCCCCCCCGTCCCTCCTTGCCCGCGGGACGCAATGCCAACGCCAGTTGCTGAGCTGTCACATTGTCGGGTTTGTTGGGATCATGTGAGTCGTGCAGCTGGACTCCATACCACCGGCTGCCGGCCTCTTGAATGGAGACGCCATGCGCCAGCAGATGCACGTGGGTGAATGGTCGCGAGGGGTTTTCATCGCACGCCGCCGCCAGCGTCGCCTCGATCTGGCTCCAGCTCGCTTGGGGGAGAATCGTCAAATGGTCTTGATAGAGCTCAGCTGGGATCTTCAGTGGCTCGGAGCGATCAACCCACGGCTGCAGCGCAAGCACAATCGCATTCACATGCTCTTGCAGCGGGACCACGCCGCCGGGGCTGGCCGCGGCCAGCAGGATCCGAGGCGGGCGATTCCATGAGATGGCCGCGTGGTTGTTGTGGCGAACCCGTCGCGTCAGGCAAATGGGCATTTGCGACTGCAACAGCAGTGGACGGCCAGATCCTGGACAGCCTTCCGGGGACTGGGCGAGTTCAAAGGGGAGGAGCGCAAGCTCGGAAGCCGAAAGGACCAGTTCCAGGTGCACGGGGCGCTGGCTCATCAGGTTCGCGTCGCTCGTGTCGCCCGAATTTGCCACATTCCATCGCTGTCCCTGTTCGCGTCCCCCCGCTTCCGAGAGAGCCGCGATCAGGCCGGGGACTTTCTCGAGAATGCGTCCCATGTCGGCGCTGGTTTCCTGGAGTTGTAGCTGCCGCAGTGTCTCCGATTCGGAGTACATGAGGGGCCGCAGGCGCGCACGAAACTGGGCGTGCTCGTAGGGGACGTTGATGGTGGTGGCACCGTAGTTGCCGCAGAGAGCCAGGTACTGTGTCAGCGGCGAGAGGAGTTGATTGTGGGGAGGTCCGTGGCGCAGAATCTCGAGCGTCACCGAACCGGGCAGGGATTGCATAAGAATCTCGTGGAGAGCAGGGCAGCCGTGGTACCGGCCCGCGGAGTGGTTCAGTTGGCCTGTTTCAATTCGGCGATCACTTCAGTGCCGTCGCTGTGGAGGTGAAGGTAGTCGCACGGCGATTGGACGAATTGCTTGTTTTCAAAGAGCTCCTTGTTGTGCTCCTGTCTGAGCATACAGGAGAGCTTGCAGAACTGGATTGGATCCGTGACAACCTGCTGCGGAATTCGCATGACCCTTGCCCATGTTCCGGTGTTGAAGTACCTCGCGTTGTCAGCCAGCGGTAGGTTGTTGCGTTTGTGGTGTGTGTGCCCGGTCAGCAGGAAATCGAATTTATCCGGGGGTTGATCACGGAAAAACCGGTAGACCCGGTCGGTCTGATCGCTTACATCGAATTGTCGATCGGGAGTGGTCGACTTGAGGTAATTCCGCAGAATCTCGGTCCGATCAGAAAGTCGGATTGCGGCCTTGAACGCATCGTAGAAACCAAGTCGCTGACGCCGCCGATTCCAACGCTCCCAGGGCGACTCCGGCTGTTCCTGCACGATCCCGGCAGCCAACCTGCCTCGTTGACGCTCCATCTCGCGCCAAGTCAGTTCCACCTGCTCATTGGCGACACGCAGCAGCTCGGTGGTGTCTTGAAGACTGCCGGCCCCGGCTGCGGTGGAACTCGAGAGGACCAGGCCTTCCGCAAGAAGCTGGATCTCGCGGCGACTGATCCTGCGGCGTGCCTTGCGGAAAGTGCCCAACAGTGCATCAGCCAGAAGACCAAGTCGTACCTTCAAGGCTTCGTAGAGAACTGACGCTGCTTGCGGAAAACGCTTTAGTTGACTTGGGGAGATGATCAAGACAAGCAGCACCAGCTTGTGGTCCTCTGGCTTGAGAACCTGGACAAACGGGAACATCTCGCGCAAAGGATTGACAATATCGATCACCATACGCGTGCCC
>CAIUHT010000678.1 GCA_903898975.1 uncultured Planctomycetaceae bacterium | reverse complement strand
TGAGGCTCCGGAGGCAACAAGAGCGGGCGAACGGGAGCATGGCTGGGCGGAGAGGCCCGCGGCAACGACGCCACTTCCGACCCCCGGATTGGGGGGTGGCCCCAAGCTTGCATCTGGGGGTGGCCCCAGTTGGCCCACTCTCCGAACTGACGGGTGGCACTGTTTCGGGCTTGCCGACTGACCCTGCTGGAGACGAACCGACGGATGGCACCAGTTAGCCTCGCCGGAGACAAACTGGGGCGTGGCCCCAACTATCCCCCGGACCGACGGGTGGCTCCAATTGCCATTGCCCAGGAGCCAAAAGACTGGGGGGTGGCACCAGTTGACTGGGGGGTGGCACCAGTTGGCTCTGTTTCGGGCTTCCCGGCCGAATCTGCCGGAGCCGAACTGACGGGTGGCACCTGTTGGCCCGACGGGTGGCACCTGTTGGCCCGCGGATTGGGGGGTGGCCCCAGTTGGCCCACTCCGAACCGACGGGTGGCACCTGTTGGCCGGTGGCACTAGTTGGCCGGGGGCAATCGGCGTGAGCAGGCCGAAGTTCACTGGGCTACAGGCTGGGTGATTCAATTGTTTGGAATCGCCTTGGGTCGCCGCAGAGCCAAAAGACTGGGGGGTGGCACCAGTTGGCTGGGGGGTGGCCCCAGTTGGTCAACTCCGAACCGACGGGTGGCACCTGTTGGCCGGAGCCGAACTGACGGGTGGCACCTGTTGGCCGGTGGCACCAGTTGGCCGGGG
The DNA here is from genome assembly GCA_903898975.1 of uncultured Planctomycetaceae bacterium. Taxonomy (GTDB): domain Bacteria; phylum Planctomycetota; class Planctomycetia; order Planctomycetales; family Planctomycetaceae; genus UBA10511. The sequence goes on along the minus strand of CAIUHT010000678.1, from coordinate 4,289 downwards.
GCAATCGGCGTGAGCAGGCCGAGGTTCACTGGGCTACAGGCTGGGTGATTCAATTGTCTGGAATCGCCTTGGGTCGCCGCAGAATCTGGGCAGACCCTAGGCCCTGTCGGGGTGGTTGGGCTTAGTAGGGAACCCGCAGGGTGCGGAGCAGCAGGTCGCCTGTCAGTTCGCCCAGGAAGCTGAGAATTACGGCGACGAACAGCACGCCCGTCGCCGACTGGGTGTTGCGATAGCGGAGAATGCGGATCACCAGGAACCAGGCGGCGAGCAGTCCGCAGACCCCGGCACCCCAGCGGAGAGCGAGCCAGATGGCGGGCCCGCCCGCCAGCGACGGGAGCGGGTGAGCCGCCAGCATCCAGCCCGAGACCATTCCGCGGGCGACCGCCGCGAGACCCAGCCCGTTGTTCATGCGGTGCAGCGGAGCGAGCGGCATGCCGGGTGCGGTGAGGTACCGATGCCCCAGCAGCATGCCCGACATGGCGGTGCCGAGGGTGGCGAGCGAGGCGAGGGTGGCGGCGTAAGTGGCGGCGCGATCGGCGGGGAGGGTCGCCACCAGCCGTTCGGCGGACCGCAGTGATTCGACCACGCCTCCAACGGCCACCAGGGCCAGGCACAACGTCGCGGGAGAGCGGCGTTCAAGCAGCCAGAGAATTGAGCCGAGGTAGGCGAGAACTCCGAGCCCGATCGGCCCGATCGGCCCTCCGGCCGACGTCAGGGCGGCGACGGCGGCCAGCCCCAGGCAGACCAGCAGCAGGATGCGAAAGAAGGCCCCGGGGATGGCCCGCTGGGGAATCACGCACAGCGAGGTGGCGATCCCGGCGAGCAACCGGAGGCAGAAACAGGCGATGGCGTCGGACATGGCACCCCACAACGCAAGAGCGAGCGGCCCAGCGGAACCTGCGGGGCCACCCGCCTGGTCTTCCGCCCCCGCGCCGCTCACAGCGGCGAGCTTCAGGGTTTGCGGTTCATGATGAGGGCCATCGCCTCGGCGCGGGTCGACTGGTTCGTCTTGAACCGCCCGCGGACGGCGCTGGTCACGGTCAGGCTGCCCGGCTTGCGGACCCCGCGAATCGTCATGCAGGTGTGCGTCGCCTCGAGCACGACCATCACCCCCTTCGCCGCCAGTTCGCGTTCCAGCAGGTCGGCAATCTGGTGCGTCATCCGCTCCTGGACCTGCGGACGATGCGAGATTTCTTCGACCACGCGGGCCAGTTTCGACAGTCCGGCGACCTTGCCATCGGGGAGGTACCCCACGTGGGCCACGCCGTGGAACGGCAGCAGGTGATGTTCACACATGCTGTTGAAGGTGATGTCGCGGACCAGCACCAGTTCGTCGTAGGTCTCGGAGAAGACCCGCTCGAGGTGCCGGGCGGGCTGGGTGTGCAGTCCCGAGAAAAGTTCGGCGTACATACGGGCGACGCGGGAGGGGGTTTCGCGCAGCCCCTCGCGGTCGGGGTTCTCTCCCACGGCTGCGAGAATCTCGCGCACCGCCCGCTCGATGCGGGGGAGATCGACGGGCGTGCCGCCGGGGTTCGCGGGGGCACCCTCGGAACAGGCGGCACCGGTGCAGGGAGTCTCGGGAGGGATCGCGGAGGACATCAGTTCTGACTGAAACGAAAGGGATAGACGGGGCGGTGTGGCTCGGGAGTGGTGGTCATCTGCCGGAGCCAGCGGAGCACCAGGTTGCTGCGGCGGTCGACATCAAGTTCGGCGAGCGCCTCGTACTGAGATTCCACCGGCAGATTGAGTGACGAGACCAGCAGGTCGCACAGGAACCCGAGCGAGACGTCGGAGTCGAGCACGCGCTTGAGCAATTCTTCGGTCGCGAGCCCCCCGGAGTACCGCTGAAACGCGCGCATCAGCTCGATCCGGCGGGCGTCGCGATCGAGTTCAGGCGACTCGCGATACTGGTCTTCCAGCAGGTCGACCGTGATGACCCGATACGGTTCATCGACCAGCAGTTCTTCGACCACGGTGGCCCGGCGGATCCCCGTGAGGACCAGGTTGTACTTTCCACCGGGGAGCCGTTCGTGTTCGGTCACCCGGCCCACGGTCAGCACGGGAGAGAGTTCGGGGATGAGCGAGCCCCCCGGCATGGGCAGGGCGAGCGCCAGCAGCCCCTCGCCATCGAGCACGTCGCTGACCATCTTGCGGTAGCGGGGCTCGAAGATATGCAGCGGCACCCCAATGAAAGGGAACATCACCACGCCCCCCAGGGGGAAGACCGGGAGTGTTCCTTCGAAATCAGAGAGATCGCTGAAGCTGGCGAAACCTTCCGACATGCGTCACCCCGCCGATTCGGGGAGGGGAATCTTGGGAATCCGTTCGTCGCGCAGGGCAATCTGCTCGCCATAGGGATCGGGAGAGGCGACCAGTTCGGCGAAGCAATGGTCGAGTTCCGCCAGCAGTCGCTCGACATCGAGCCCGAGGTGCGTTGGGGCGTACGGCAGCAGGTACTTGCGGGACGAAGTGTAGACCTTCTGGGCGCCCCCGAGGTTCTCGTTGCCAAAGTGCAACAGCGCGACCGCCGCCTGGATGAGTCCCTGGTAGAACTTCTTGTCGTCGTCCTCGGTCTCGGCCCAGAGTTCTTCCAGGACCTCGTGGCTTTCGAAGAAATCTTCGGCGTTGAACAGCCGCAATCCTTCGAGATAGAGTGCCGGGTACTCGGAAGACATGAACAGCAGGCTCACCGCGGGGACAAAGACGGTCTCTGAACTGTAGCCGCGATGGCGGGGGAAAGTCCAATTGGCGGGGCGGTTCCCGAGGTGCTTCAGCGGGGGCGAGCGGTGACCGACCGGGGTGACGGTTGAGTCTGTCCGGGTGGGAGGGGATGTGATGGCGGGTCGAGCGGGGGTGGGGAAGTGGGCTGAGCGGCAGGAGCGGGCCCGGGAGGTGACCAAGGCACTGGCCGAGGCGTACCCGATCGCCGAGTGCGCCCTGCGGCATGAGACCCCGTTTCAACTGCTGGCCGCCACGATTCTTTCGGCCCAGTGCACCGACGAGCGGGTCAACCTGGTGACGCCGGCGCTGTTCGCGCGGTTCCCGACCGCCGAGGCGTTGGCGCGGGCCCCCCTCGCCGAGGTTGAGACCCTGGTGCAATCGACCGGTTTTTTTCGCGCGAAGGCGAAGAACCTGGTGGGGATGGCGCAGCGGGTCGTGACCGAGTTTGGGGGGGAACTTCCCCGGACGGTGGCGGAACTGGTGACGTTGCCCGGGGTGGGGCGGAAGACGGCGAACGTGCTGCTGGGGACCGCGTATGGGATTCCCAGCGGGGTGGTGGTCGACACGCATGTGGGGCGGATTGCGCGGCTGCTGGGGCTGACGGGGCAGACCGACGCGGTGCAGGTGGAGCGTGAACTGGGGGCGTTGCTGCCTGCGGAGGAATGGATCCAGTTTTCGCACCGGCTGATTCATCATGGGCGGGCAATCTGCATTGCGGGGCGACCGAAATGTGGGGGGTGTCCACTGCGGGAGTGCTGTGCCCGCGTGGGGCTGCCACCGCTCGATGCCACGGGCGAGCCCGTGCGAAAACCGAAATCGGCGAAGGCACTGAAAGCGGCGGCGGCGAAACAGGTCGCGCGCAGGCGGGCCCAGCGGAAAGGTGCCCAGCGGAAAAGTGTCCAGCGGCAAGATGGCCAGTCGAAAACGGCCACGCTGAGTTCCCATGCCGAGACCGCCCCAGCGCGCCGGTTGCCGAAGGGAGGCAAGTCGGCACGCAAGAAGAGCTCGGGCGGAGGCGATGCGCTCAACGTGGGCTCGCCTGCGGTTGACCTGGCGGAGTCCCGGAAGAGACCGGGGCGTCCCGCGAAATCGAGTGCGAAGACAAAGGGAACTGCGGCAATCCCAAGTCGCCGAGGGCGCAAGGCTTAGCGCGGCGGCGGCGTGTCCTGATAAGGGGGGGGGGCCGCCATTGTCCCCGCGTGGCGAGGGGAGCAGCGACTGCCAAATCTGGCACGGCCTCTCGGACCGGGCAGCCTTGCGGGGGTCAGGGCCGCGTCAACGCAATGTGGCGACCCGCGACTGGCCGGACGAGGGATTTCCCTGGGAACTCACCCAGGAAATGGATGAGCCACCCCAAGACTGGGTTTCCGTTTGGGAGCCGATCTGGCTTGGCGGATTCCGACTGACCGGTTGTAAACGTCCGGCTCGGAACGTCCGGCTCGGAACGGCAGATTCGGAACGGCAGATTCGGGAAGGCTCACGGGAAGGCTCACGGGAAGGCTCACGGGAAGCGACTGCTCGTACGGTGAAGTCGTAGGAACCTGCCCGGGGTGGGGTGCGAGTGTTCG
>CAIUHT010000677.1 GCA_903898975.1 uncultured Planctomycetaceae bacterium | reverse complement strand
CGCCGATCGCCTGCTGGGTGGCCGGCTGGAACAACGCGAAGTCTTTCGCCCCGCCCCGATCCGCCCGCTCGATGATCGCGCCCGGCTGCGACTGACCCCCCGGCACTACGCCTACCTCAAGATTTCCGAGGGGTGCGACCGGACCTGCACCTTCTGTTCGATTCCGCAGATGCGCGGCAAGCACGCCTCGAAACCGGTCGAGAGCGTGATCGCCGAGGCCCGCGAACTGGCCGAAGATGGCGTCCGCGAGCTGATCGTGGTGGCTCAAGACACCACCTATTACGGGAAGGATCTCTACGGCGAAGTGCGGCTGGCGTCGTTGCTCCGCGAGCTGCAGCAGGTCGATGGGATCGACTGGATCCGCCTGCTGTATCTCTATCCCGTTCACTTCACCGATGAACTGATCGATGTCATTGGCACTTCGAATCGCATCATCCCCTATCTCGACATGCCCCTGCAGCACATCAGCGATGCGGTGCTGAAGCGGATGCAACGGCGGGTCAACCGTCGGCAGACCGAAGAACTGGTGGGCAAACTCCGCGAGCGGATCGACAACCTTGTGCTCCGCACCACCTTCATCGTTGGCTTCCCGGGTGAGACCCAGGCCCAGTTCGAAGAGCTGAAAGAGTTTGTGGCGAGCGCGCGGTTCGAGCGGATGGGGGTCTTCCCCTACTCGCTGGAGCCCGGCACCCCCGCCGTCAAACTTGATGGCCACCTCCCGCAGGAGATCCGCGAAGCCCGGCGGGACGAGCTGATGGAACTGCAGCAGCGAATCGCGTTTGAGCATGGCGATTCGCTGGTGGGGTACGAACTCGACGTGCTGCTGGACGAGCAGGTCGACGAGACGACGTGGGTGGGTCGAACGTATGCCGACGCCCCCGAGATCGATGGCCAGGTCTACGTGACGGGCAGCGGCCTCGAAGTGGGGCAATTCGTGCCAGTGGAGGTGGCGGCGCGGCAGGATTACGACCTGGTGGGGGTGGCGGTCACCGAGGATGCCGACCAGCCCGAACCGGCGGGAGAGTGATTCGACCAGTCGGTCATTTTGCCAGGGATTGAGCTGGCCCGAGAGCCAGCCGGTGTGCGAGGGAGTTGGCGACCTGGATGGTCGCTGGGCGGGAGACGCGGGACCTTGCCGGGCCACACAGGGGAACGCTCGCGAATTGTTCACAACACGAGGGGCTGCGGCCCAGGCTGCGGATCGCAACACGACATGACCTCCGACCCCCAGTCGCTGGCCGGCCCGGCCCAGACCGCCTCTCCCGTTCGTCTCGCGGGGCAGTGGAACCTCCCCAACCAGATCACCGTCCTGCGGCTGGGGCTGGCCGTGGTGAGCATGATCCTCATTGACCAGCAGGCGTGGCTGGCGGCGTGCGCGACGTTCGTGATCGCCGCGGGAACCGACTTCGTCGATGGGCTGATCGCCCGCAAGTATGGGCTGGTCACCGTGCTGGGCCGCATTCTTGACCCGCTGGTCGACAAGCTGCTGGTGGGAGGGGCGTTCGCGTTCCTGGCGGCGGTCCCCAATTCGGGGGTGCATCCGTGGTTTGCGGTCGTGGTGCTGGCCCGCGAACTGCTGGTGACCACTCTCCGCGGCCTGCTGGAAGCGGCGGGGAAAGATTTTTCGGCGGCCTGGAGCGGCAAGCTGAAGATGGCGCTGCAGTGCGTCGCGGTGGCCTGTGTGCTGCTGACCCTGGTCCCGTCGCCCCCGTGGGGGCCGACGGTGGCGGGGGCCCTGCTGGCACTCCGCCCCGTGCTGCTGTGGAGCATGACTGCTGCCACTCTCTACAGTGGGGGCATCTACGTGGCCCGGGCCATTCGCCTGATCGAATCCGAGACCGGAGTGTGACTGATGTTGTGCATCG
>CAIUHT010000676.1 GCA_903898975.1 uncultured Planctomycetaceae bacterium | reverse complement strand
GGCCAACCTGCCCCGCACCTCGACCGGGAAAATCCGCCGCGATGTGCTGCGCGACTGGGCCGATCGAGCCGACAACTCTCAGTCTGCATCGGGCGGATCAACACCCCATCCGGCATCTGCAGCCAGTGACTCGACTGCCATCGCATCGACTGCCAGTGGATTGACTGCCAGTGAATTGACTGACGGGAGTGCGACGGTCGGGAGTTCGAGCCCTGCGGAAGCCCGACCGAGCGATCGGCCCGTGCGCGGGCATGACCGGGAGTCGGGACGATGACCGGGCATGCCGCGGCGGCAATCACCCCGACCTCGGGTCCCGGGGGTCGCCTGCTCATTGTGAACGCCGATGATTTGGGGCAGACCCCGGGGATCAACCGGGGGATCGAAGAGGCGCACCGCCAGGGGCTGGTCAGCAGTGCGACCCTGCTGGCGAATGGGGCGGCGTTCGCCGAGGGAGTGGAACTGGCGGCCCGCTGTCCCCAGTTGGGCGTGGGGCTGCACCTCAACCTGGTCGAAGGGGCGCCCGTGGCGCCGCTTGAGCAGGTCCGGTCACTGGTCGATGCCGGGGGTCAGATGTGGGGCAAACGCGGACTGGCCCGCCGCTGGCTCACAGGAGCGATTGACCCGGGGCATGTTCGTGCCGAGTTCGCCGCCCAGCTGGGGCGACTGCGCGGGGCGGGCATCGAACCGACGCACTTCGACAGTCATCAGCATCTGCATGTCTTGCCCGGGCTGCGCGACCTGCTGTTTGGCGAAGCGGCCCACCTGGGACTCAGCGCCTGTCGCTGGCCCCGCGAGTCGCTGGGAGGCAACCTCTGGCCACCACGCCCAGGGGGCTGGCTGCGGTGGCTGGTGGTGCGCCTGGCGAGCGGGCGCGGGGAACTGGCGGCACGCCGCTGCGGGCTCCGCTTGCCTGCCCGGTTCGGGGGCCTGTGTCAGACCGGGTCCCTCTCGGCCCGCTGGATTGCGGCGTGGCTGCGGGGCCTGCACGGCCAGAGTGCCGAACTGATGGTGCATCCTGGTTACGTGGATGCCGCGTTGCGCGAGAGTGGCACCCGGCTGTTGCAGCAGCGGGAGGCCGAATTGCGCGCGGTGTGCGACCCGACCCTCCCCGCGCTGCTGCGCGAACTGGGACTGCGACTGGGGCACTTTGGTGATCTTCCCGAGCCCCCTCGGAGCCGGGCATGAACGCGAGCAGCCGACAGTTCAAGGTGGACCGGGGCCTGACCGGGGTTCGGGCCTGGGCGCACGTCGCGCCGGCCCCTTCAGACAGCCCGCGAGTGGGAAGGAACGCGAAGTGAACGAATCCGCACGCGAACAGGGGCGACTGGACCTCCCGACTGGTTCTGTCCCCACTGGTCCAGCATCCACCGGCTCGGCGCCCCCGGCCGAAAGTCTGCCAGGTGAGGGTGCGTGGGTGGCCTGGTCCCCCGCAAAAATCCTCGTGGTCGGGGGTTTGCTGTTGGGCATTGTGCTGCTGCCGGTTTTCCTGTGCCGGTATTTCCCCTCGCACAATGGGCCCGCGCTGCTGAGCATCACCCATGTGGCGAAACACCTGCACGATCCCGACCTGGGTTACGACCGCTACTACGAAGACCGCTTCTACCCGGTCCCCTATCTCGCCCAACATGCCCTGCAATGGGTGCTGCTCGACCTGGTCGAAGATCGGCACGTGCCACGACTGATCACGGTGCTGGCGGTGCTCCTGCGATTCTGGGCGGTGTGGTACTGGCTGGGAGGAGTGGGGGGAACCGACGTGCGGCGGCGGTGGCTCTGCTGGCTGATTCTCCCCTGGGCGCTCGAATTTGTGCTGCTGCGGGGTTACGTGAATTTTCACATGGGAACCTCGCTGGCCCTGGTGGTGTATGGCTGGTACCTGAGGTTTCGCGATCGCTGGAGCCCCTGGTCGCTGGTGGTGTGGAACCTGCTCACACTGGCGACCTACTTCTGCCATGCCGTCCCAGCCGCTCTGGCGGGGCTGCTGGTCGCCGTGGATGACACCGTGCGGACGGGTCGGCCACAGCGCGTCCCGCTGCTGGCTCTCCGCGGGTTCGTGCCCGTGCTGATTCTGCTCGCGGCCTTCATGCTGCACAGCCGGGCCAATTCGGGCTGGGGGGCCAACGAATGGATCACCACTCCTCCGCTCGACAAGCTGCGGGCAGTCAAGTCGCGGCTGGGAACGCCCCTCTCGACCATGGTCTGCCTGGGGGGCCTGGGGCTGCTGGCGCTCCCCCTGCTGTTGCGACTGAGTGAGCGGCGGTCTTCCACGAGTCGTGCCGAACCAGCCACCACCCGGCGCGGAGAGCACTGGGCGGTCCCCGCGGCCTGGCTGACAATGACGCTGGTGTACCTGGTCTGTCCCGGTTCGCTCTTCGGCTGGCACAAGGCCGACCTGCATCTCATGCCCCTGGTCCCGCTGTTGTGGCTGGGCGCGACGCCCCTGCCCCGGCAGGGCTGGCGACTGGCCATGGTCCCGCTCGCGGCGGCGCTGCTGGCCCTG
>CAIUHT010000675.1 GCA_903898975.1 uncultured Planctomycetaceae bacterium | reverse complement strand
GGGGGCTGATTCCCCTGTTGGGCTGATTCCCCAGCCGATCTGATTCTCTGCGGGTTCGATTCACCACCGAGGCTGTTCGCGGGTGCGGGTCTGATTGGCCGCTCAGTCAGACAGTCGCTGCCCAATCTGACAGCCCATGTGCCGTTGGTCTCCTCCGCGCACCTCGGCATGGGCTGGCCTGTCGTCGCTTGAGATCGGAAGTCCAGGTTGTGGCGTGGACTGCCCCGGTTTCCCGTGAGTGCCTTTCGACTGCGGCACACCGCGCATCGCGTGCGACCGTTGATAGCCGTCTGCAGGTGAGGCACGCGCAGCCGGGCACACTCTCTGCGGGTCATTTGCCGGCAGACACTTCCCGACGAGCACCTCTCGTCGAGCACGTCCCGACTGGCAATCTCCGTTGGGCAATCACCGACTGGCAATGCGTGCCAATTACTCAGCAGCGCGGGCTTCGGTCGAGAGTTCGCCGGCGGCGTTGATGGCGCGCACCGTGTAGCGACCGCGTTTCCCGGCCACGGGGGAGCGGTCGACAAATTTCATCGCGGGGAGCGGTTTTTCGGGAGTGTCGTGGTACGACATCACCTGGAACAGCGGTTTGCCAAACCGGCCGATCGGTTTCTCGGGGAGTCGTCCCACTTCGTTGCCATCCCGCAGAATCACGAAACCGGCGAGGCCCGACTCGAGGTCGGCCTCGGCCTGCCAGGTCACTTCGACTCCCCCGGCGGTGTCGCGCACGCGCACCTCGGAGGGGGCAGGAGGAGGAGACGCGTCGCTGACAGCCGCCTCGCGGACGTACTGGCTCCAGGCGCGAGCCACCTCGGCGGAGGGGAGCCAGGTCGATTCCAGTGGCTCGCCTTCAAAGCGGTTCGCCGGGACTCCCTCTCCCGCCAGCCACGGAGCCAGCCACCCCTCGGCGACCGGGACGGCGCGCAGCGTGTGTGTTTCGGTCTGCTGGGCGGGAAGTCGCCAGGCGAGACAGGCGTCGAACCACGGAATGGCAAGGTAGCGCGAATCGCCACATTCGTGTCCCGACTTCGGGTCGAGCGCCATCCCGACCGGGGCGTTTTTCGAGCGGTAGAAGCGGAACATCCGCTCGGCACCCGTCCAGGCACTGCGAAATCGCTGGTCATCGCGTTCCTTGACCCCGGGGTTCACCATCAGCGGGATGCCCGCGGCGGCGGCGGGGATTTCGGGTGCCGGAATTTCCCCCCGCTCCCAGGCTTCGATCGCCGTCCCCGACCGGCACCAGATGGCCACGATCCGTTCGGGATGCAGCGTCTGCATCAGGCTGGCCCAGAAGCCCCCACCTGAGTGTCCCCACAGGCACCAGGGGACCCGGGCCAGCTCAGGGCGACCCGACAGCCTGGCCAGGTCGTCGAGGCCCTTCAGAAAGGCCTGGTTCGAACCCTGTCGCGGGTCGCACCACAGCCGGCAGTTCTCTCCATCGGCCTGCTGATACGACGGACCAAGCAGCGCACAGTTCCACTTGCGGGCGAGGGCTCGCCAGTGCAGGTCGTAAGCCGCAGTGCCACCCCCCTGGCAGGCCCCTCGGCCGCACCCGTGCTGATGGACAATGACTCCCCGCAGCGGTTCGTCTCCCGGAGGAATCCAGACCGTATAGGTGACACCAAACACCAGTTCTCCCGGCACCTGCGAGGGGGGATAAGCGACTTCGAACAGTCCGGCCTCGGCAGCCCCGGCGGACGACACCGTTCGGAAGATCAGCAGGGCGGCAACGACCAGTCCCCGGCAGATCCCTCTTGTACTTCTCAGGTTGCCACGCATGGCCTGCTCCCAAAGGTTGAGTCGTGTTCAGCCCGGGGGACCTCGCCCCCGGGACCGGGCTGGTGCATGCTAACGCCTTCCGCGTCGGGCGACCAAGGGGGTCAGTCACGACGGGGGGCGGGGGAGGCCCGCGAGGCCCGCGCTGCGGGGTGGGGGCTGGGGGAACCACCGGCAGGGGGTGGGTTGGACTCGAAGCGCAGCAGGTACTGCTTGCGGTCGAGTCCTCCGCCGTAGCCCGTCAGTGAGCCATCGGCTCCGATGACACGATGACAGGGAACGATAATGGCGACGGGATTGAGGTGATTGGCCTGTCCGACAGCCCGGCTGGCCCGGGGGCATCCGACCGCCGCGGCGAGGGCGCCATAACTGAGGGTGTCCCCAAAAGGAATCTGCCGCAGGCCCTGCCAGACGGCGAATTGAAAGGGGGTGCCCTGGAGGTCGAGCGGGACCGTGAACGTGCGGAGTCGGCCTGCGAAATAGCGGTCGAGTTCGCGTTGGGCCTGGGCCAGCCAGCGGGACGCGTCGCGCGGGGGCTTTGGTGGCTGTTGGACTGGTGAATGGGGGACTGGTGACTGTTGGACTGGTGAAAGGGGGACTGGTGAAAGGGGGACTGGTGAAAGGGGGACTGGTGAAAGGGGGACTGGTGAAAGGGGGACTGGTGAAAGGGGGACTGGGCGTGGTGAGGGCTCGGGAAACAGCACGGCACAGAGTCCGGTGGCCGAGGCGGCGAGCCCCAGGCGACCGAGCGGCGTGTCGTGTTCAACCGACGCCTGGACGACAGCGCGCCAGCGTTCAGCGGATCGCAAGACGCGGCGAGCGGGGGCGGGAGCGGGCATGCGAGGTGGCGGCAAAAAATGACCCGTCAGCGCGAGTGCTGGGCTCGCCCAAGTGCTGGTTCACGGTGCTGGCCAGTCCCACAGGTCGGCCAGTCCCGTGCGCCGGGTCGCTGCCCGCGGGCGGCACGACTTTGCTCGCAGGACCAGTCAGC
>CAIUHT010000674.1 GCA_903898975.1 uncultured Planctomycetaceae bacterium | reverse complement strand
TTCTGCAACATTGAAGAGCTGCAGCGGATGCGGGGGATGATTGACCCGCAGTCGGGCGAGCGGTCGATCACGCGGATCCAGATCAAGCTGAAGGACTACGCAAATGCCGACCGGGTGGTGGAGAAGTTGAAGGGGGTGTTCCCGGCGGGGACATTCCACGTCTCGACCTGGGAGAAGAAGCAGGGTCCGCTGCTGGCGGCGGTGGAGGTGGAGTCGGCGATTCTGAACGTGCTGCTGTTCCTGATCATCGCGGTGGCGGGGTTTGGGATCCTGGCGATCTTCTACATGATCGTGGTCGAGAAGACGCGGGACATTGGGATTCTGAAGTCGCTGGGGGCCAGCTCGCGGGGCGTGATGACCATCTTCCTCTCGTACGGGCTGAGCCTGGGGCTGGTGGGATCGGGGGTGGGGGTGCTGGCGGGGCTGCTGTTTGTCAGGAACATCAACGAGATCGAGGCGGCGCTGACGTGGATCACAGGCCGCAAGGTGTTCGACGAGACCATCTACTACTTCCCCAGCATTCCAACCCGGACACATCCGATGATGGTGTTCTGGGTGGCGGTTGGGGCGGTGACGATTGCGACGTTGGCCAGCGTGCTTCCCGCGCGGCGGGCGGCCGGCCTGCACCCGGTGCGGGCCCTGCGCAACGACTGACCGCGATGCGCGCCGGGCTGCTGCCTGGGGAATGGACCCGGGGGGCGGACGTCCGAGCGGCGGTGGGTGGTGTGAGCTGTTGCCGGTCTGTTTGTCTGATTTTCCAGTGTGTGCGGTCTGATTCTTCCGTCCCCGACTTCACCGCGATCGACTTCAGGATTCGCTTCCGATGTCCGAGACCATCAAATTGCCCCAGACGCACCTTGCTTCGCTGGCTGTTGCCAAGTCGTACTCGAAGGGAGAGCACCAGATTCCGGTGCTGCGGGGGGTGGACTTCCAGGTGCGGCGGGGCGAGTTCGTGTCGATCATTGGGCAGTCGGGCTCGGGGAAGAGCACACTGCTGCATCTGCTGGGGCTGCTCGATTCGCCCGACGTGGGGGAGGTGCAGTTGTATGGGCATCGGATTGACGATCTCCCGGCGAAGTCGCGCGACGAACTGCGGAACCGGGTGTTCGGGTTCATCTTCCAGTTCTATCACCTGCTGCCCGAACTGAGCGTGCTGGAAAACGTGCTGACACCGGTGATGATCCGGCATTCGCTGTGGGATTTCTGGAAGCACCGGCAGGCGTTTCGCGATCAGGCGCGGGAGCTGTTGGGCAAGGTGGGGCTGGGACATCGACTGACGCACCGACCTTCCGAGTTGTCGGGGGGCGAGATGCAGCGGGCGGCGATTGCCCGGGCGCTCATGGGGAACCCTGAGGTGTTGCTCGCCGACGAACCGACGGGCAACCTCGACGCCTCGACCGGCGGCGAGATCATGGAGCTGTTGACGGCGTTGAACGCTCAAAATGAGCTAACTATCATCATGGTCACCCATGATGAAGCGATTGCGCAGCGGGCGCATCGCGTCGTGCGGCTGGCCGAGGGGCGCCTCGAGGCCTGGGGAGAAGCGGCGTAGTCCGCTCAATTCCCGCCGCGGGCAGTCGACTTGTGGGCTCAGCCTGAGGGCAGACCAGCGGGTGGATCTTGAGGTGGGTGACTGGCTAAATGAGTGCTGGCTCGGCGAGTGACTGGCTCGGCGGGTGCTGGCGGAGATTGCCCCACACTGGAGTGCTCGCTGTGTGGATCACCGGCCATCCGCCGGACAAGCCGTGCCGCTGTCCGCGTGACTTGGGTCGCGTCGAGCGTAGGAGATCGCGGCGTCGCGGTCGTCATTGAGGGTTGGTCCTGGCGGGCGTGACCCTGGTTGTTTCCGTTTTCTGCTGAAGGCGTGCCATGAGCCTCGTCTACGTCGCCGGCCAACTGGTCGACAAATCGGAAGCCAAGGTCAGTGTGTATGACCACGGACTGCTCTACGGGGATGGGGTCTTCGAGGGGATCCGCGTCTACGTGGGGAAAGTGTTCCTGCTGGAAGAGCACGTTGACCGGCTGTACGAGAGTGCCCGGGCCATTCGACTGGAGATTCCGATGTCTCCGGCGGCGATGGCGCAGGCGGTGCGGGAGACGGTGGCGGCGAACAAGCTGACCGACGGGTACGTGCGTCTGGTGGTGACGCGCGGAGCGGGGACGCTGGGGCTGGATCCGCGGAAGACAGCCGATCCGCAGGTGATCATCATTGCCGACACGATCGCGCTGTATCCTCCCGAGATGTACGCGGATGGGCTGCGGCTGATTACGGCGAGCACGATTCGGAATCATCCGCAGGCGCTGTCGGCGCGAATCAAGTCGCTGAACTACCTCAACAACATCCTGGCGAAGATCGAGGGGAGTGATGCGGGGTGTGTCGAGGCGGTCATGATGAATCACCTGGGGCATGTCGCCGAGTGCACGGGGGACAACATTTTCCTGGTGAAGAACCGGGTGTTGAGCACTCCCTCGACCGATTCAGGGATTCTGGAGGGGATCACGCGGAATTGCGTGATTCAACTGGCCCGGCAGGCGGGGTATGAAGTGCGGGAGACGACGCTGGTCAGGCACGACATCTACGTGGCCGATGAGTGTTTTCTGACTGGCACGGCCGCCGAGGTGATTCCCGCGACGAGCCTCGACGGGCGGCTGATTGGCACCGGGAAGCCCGGGCCGGTGACGCGGGATCTGCTCGAGCGGTTCCGCAAGCTGACCCGCGGGGGGTGACCCGCCGGGTGGCGTCCGCGGGCGGCTCCCAGTTCGGTCACACCACACACGCCCCCCTTCCAAAGGTTGACGCCATGCTTCGCTGTTCTGCCATGTACGATTCGCTGTCCGCTTGGAAGCATGTCGACTTGGGCGCTGGGGGGAGATGGTTTTGTCGGCGACTGTCGCTCGCGCTGTGGCTGGCCTTGGGCCTGTGGGGCGGGATGCCGGGGCGGCTGGCTGCGGAGTTGCTCCCGGCGGAGGTTGGGGTGCTGGCGAGCGACAAGGGGCGGGAGTCGGCCCAGTTGGCGCGGTATTACATGCAGGCCCGGGGCATTCCCGCTGAGAACCTGCTGCTGCTGGATGTGCCCGCGGGCGAGAACCTGTCGCGCGAACTGTGGGACCGGCGAGTGCGACCGGCGATTCGCAAATGGCTGCTGTCGCGCGAGCCTTCGCGTCAGATCCGTTGCCTGGTGACGGTGTATGACGTCCCGCTGCGGATTAACGCCGTGACCAAGGACTCGGCCTCATTCAAAGAGAGCGAGCAGTTCCTGGAATCGGCGATCCAGAAGTGTCGTGTGGAGACGATCGCGACGGCGGCGGCGCTCGAACGGGTGATGAATGACGAGCCCGCGGTCCTGTCCGCCCCGGCCGCTGACGCCCCGATTGGCGATCTTGCGAAGTTCCTGGATGGGCCGCTGCAGCGAGCGCTGGCGCGTGTTCAGGAACGGAGTCGCAAGGAACCGAATTCGCGTGCGGTCGCGTCGGCACTACGGCAACTGGAGATGCTGCACATGGTGGGTGTGGGGGTTTCGGGGTCGCTGAGGCAGTTGGAGTCGCAGACGCCCGCTGGACCCGCGCAACAGGCTGAGCGGGCCCGGCTGATGGCGAATCGCCAGGGAGAGATGATGGGGTTGAAGCTCGGCGTGGCCGCCCTCAGTTTACAGCCCGAATCGGTCACGCGGGAGATGCAACTGCTCGAGCTGATTACGCGGGCGGACGGGTTGCTGGTGGCGTTGTCCTGGGCCACTCAGCAGTTGGAGGTGGTTCGCAGGAATGAGAGCCAGGCGAGTTTCGACAGTGAACTGGCGCTGGTGCTGTGGCCCGACCATGGGCTGGTTCGCTGGTTGCCGAACCCGCTGCATTGGTCGTCGTCCCGCCTCCCCGCGGCCCGTCCTGACACCCTGATGGTGGCCCGGCTGGATGGGTCGACTCCCGAGATTGTCCGTCGGCTGGTGGATGATGCCCTGGCGATCGAACAGGCGGGTCTGACCGGGAAAGTCTATCTCGACGCACGCAAGGAGACCGACGCGCAACCACCGGCCCGCAACGGTTCTTACGGTGAATATGAGGCGGCGTTGAATCAGCTGGCCCGATACCTGAAAGAAAAGACCCAGCTCGAAGTGGTGCTCGACACGTCGAAAGAACTGTTTGCCGAGGGGGCGTGCCCCGATGCCGCGCTGTACTGCGGGTGGTACTCGCTGGGTAACTATCGCGATTCGTTCACCTGGCGGAGGGGGGCAGTCGCCTACCACATTGCCAGCAGTGAAGCGACAACATTGCGGAAGCCCGACTCGAAAGTATGGTGCAAGAAGATGCTCGACAACGGGGTGTCGGCCACCTTGGGCCCGACCTTTGAGCCGTACCTGGCGGCGTTCCCCCGCCCGGACGACTTTTTCCCCCTGCTGCTGACCGGTCGGCTGACGTTGGCCGAGGTGTACTCGGCGACACTCCCCTTTCACAGCTGGGCCATGACGCTGGTGGGGGACCCGCTTTACACTCCTTATCGCACGAATCCGGCGTTGTCGGTGACTGATCTTCCGCTGCGGCTGCAGTCGGTGATTGGGCCGCCGGGGGTGGCACCTCCACTACCTGAAAACCCCGACGCACCGGCGAATTGACTCGTCGGACTGGCTCGTCACTCGGCTGCCAGCGTTCCCCTTGGAGCGTGGCTTCATTCCTCTGTTGTGGTTCGCTTTCGCATGTCTGCCCTGCCCGCGCTTCCCCGTCGTCAGTTTCTCGGTCAGTGGGCCAGCGGTGTGGCCCTGGCTTCCGCGGCTCCAGTAGTTTCCCACGTCTGCAATGCGGAGGCCGAGGATCGTCGGGCGGCGGGTCCCTTCCGCTACAGCCTGAATACGAGCACGATCCGCGAGCAGAAGGTGGGGATTGTGCGGGAGATCGAGATTGCCCGCGAGGCGGGCTACGACGCGATCGAGCCATGGATGGATGCGCTGCACCGCTATGTCGATGAGGGGGGTTCGGTCCCCGACCTGGCGAGCCGGTTGCGGGACAGCGGACTGGAGGTCTGCAGCGCGATTGGCTTTGCGCAGTGGATTGTCGATGACGAGGGGGCCCGCTTGCGCGGACTTGAGCAGGCGCGGAAGGACATGGATCTGCTGGCCCGGCTGGGAGGCAAGCGGATCGCCGCACCACCTGTCGGGGCACACGACAAACCGGGTCCCGACCTCGCGACGATTGCCGCCCGCTACCGGGCGCTGCTGGAGCTGGGGGATGAACTGGGGGTGGTTCCCCAGTGCGAGGTGTGGGGGTTTTCGCAGACGCTGAGCCGGCTTGCCGAGACGCTGTATGTGGTGGCGGCGGCAAATCATCCGCGGGCCTGTGTGCTGCCCGATGTCTATCACCTGCACAAAGGGGGCTCGGGCTTCGAGTCGCTGCGACTGCTGTCGGGCGAGGCAGTGCAGGTTTTCCATATGAATGACTATCCCGCCGAGCCCCCGCGTGAGACCATCAACGACTCGCACCGGGTCTATCCGGGAGACGGTGTCGCGCCGCTGACAGCGATCCTGCAGTCGCTGCACGACTCGGGATTCCGCGGCACACTCTCGCTGGAATTGTTCAACCGCGACTACTGGAAACAGGATCCACTGGAAGTGGCGCGAACAGGATTGCGTAAGATGCGCGAGGCAACCGGCCGCATCAGGGTGGGGTAAAAGCCGAGCGGCAGATCGCAAAAGAGTCGGCAAAAGCATGCATTCCGAATGCCAGCCTGTCCCCTTTTTAAAAAAAGTAGAATGACCCCTTTTTTAGGGGACAGTCACTCCCCCGCGAACTGCAGACCGAACAGGTCGGCTTGCCGAAGTTCGAAATGGACGATCAAGCCTTCCAGGGCCAGGAGATCGGATCCGGTGGTCCAGATGACGGGGGCCTTCCGACTGTCACCGGTGATCGGGGTGCAGTCGATGGTGGCCCGGCCGGGAATTGGGCTGCCATCTGGCCGCAGCAGGGCGACCCGGATTTCTCCCCCGGCGGTCACCCGGGCGTTGAGTTGCAGCCTTCGGCCTGGTGACCGAAGGGGAACAGTGCGCAGTTGCCCCACGTCGTCCTCGGCACGATAGCCCGCCAGCCGACCCGCCGGTGCGACCGCGCGGGTAATGACCCGGCGATTCTTTGGATCGCGGAGGTTTTCCAATTCGACCTCCCCGTGCTTGAGCCGGGAGGCGCTGTAGTAGAATGCCCACTCCTCGCCTGCTCCGATGGGCAGGCACCCACCGTTGCCAAAGTACAGTGAGCCCCCGTCCCAGTCTCCCGGGGCTCCCAGGGGAATGAACGGCGCGTCGCGCTCGGGCCACAGGAACTCGCCTGTCGGGTGGGCGACGGCGAGCCGGATGTCGAGAGTGTCGGACTGGTGCTGAAAGAGACTGGGGAAGGCGAGCACCAGGCCGGGCACGAGCGGGCAGAGCTGGCAGGCGGAGTTGTAATGGTCTTGTCCCGGGGGTTGGTCGGCGTAGGCCTGCAGACAGACATCGTTGGCGAGGGAGTCGAAGCGAGTGAAGCTGGGGGTGTGGGCGCGACCTACCGCGCGGCCGCCCCGGCCTGACGCGCGGCCATACAGCCAGTACTGGCCAGATGCCGGGTCGCGAAAGCCCGAGTACTGACTGTCGGCGAAATCGTCGCCAATCGGTTTGGGCAACCGCTGCCATCTCAGACCATCGGGCGACGTCATCCCCGCGATGTAATACGGACGATCGCCCAGTCCCTGGAATTGCCCTTGGGAGACCGCCTTGTAGCGTTCTTCGGGCGGGGCAGCGGGGTCCAGGAAGACGCAGGTGCCATGTACACGTGAGCGATGCGCGTTTTTGCCGATTTGCCGAAAGAGAATGTTGTTGGCCGTACTTCCCTGGTACTCCGTCAGCCCCAGCTGAGGACGGGTCCAATGAATTCCATCGGTCGACTCGGCATAGCAGAACGAGGTGTCATCGGAAGTGGGCCAGCCAGCGACGTCGTAGCACTCGTACCAGAGGCGGAAGCGGTCCCCCTCGCGGAGGATCGAGAACCAGTTGAGCGTGGCGCTTTCCCAAGGGAGGGACGATTCCAGCAGGCGTTCACGAGTTTTGCGTGGCGGATGGAGAATGAGCCGGGCGCGATCGGCGTGTGCAACCACCCCCGGGGCGAGCAGTAGAACAGGTTCAAGCCCCACGTCGCGGGGTGCGGGTGGCGCGGCAAGCAGCGGTGAGAGGCACATCGCTGACCAGAGCACTGCCGAAAGAACGGACCAGAGCAGCAGGCCAGAAGCTTGTAGGATCGCTGCATACCGCCACCGGCCCGTCCGAAGGAGTTGAGAACTGTGGGGCGCTGTCCGCAAAGTCCAGTGTCGATCACAGCATTCCACACGTGGTCCAGTGAAGACCTTCTCGCCAGCGTGGGGATTGTTCAACCAGTTGTGATCGCGGTGTTTGGGGCGGGGTGGTGCTGGTGTGTGCTGGATTCCGCCGCGTTTCCCACTGAGAAGCAGCAAGGTACTGCCATCGGCCAGTGGGCCCCCTTGCGAGACCGGGCAGTGAGCGGGCTGGAGGGGCGAGGAGCCATCGCAAGAGAAACACCGCATGGTGGGCTGGGGGTCTGGAGTGAAGGGTGTGGATACGGGGAACAGTTAACCTTGGCCGCCGGGTGCGGTCCTCACAAGATAGGGGCGAGTAGTCGGAGAGACTGCTCGGAGAGTCGAGCCATCCAGCCGCGCCGTTCAAACTCGGCCAGCTCGACCCGGCGCGAATGACGGAGGTCGACCTCGAACTGGGCGAGCAGGTCACGGGCGGGGCGGGGTCCCAGCAGGGCGAGTCCCGCTTCAAAGTTGAGAAGGAGGCTGCGGGAGTCGAAGTTGGTTGAGCCCACACATGACCAGACGCCATCAATTGTCAGGGTCTTGGCATGGAACATGCCGCGCTGGTACTCCCAGATTTCGACCCCGGCCTTCAGCAGGTTGCGGTACCATGCGCGCTGGGCGGTGACCATCCATTGGTGGTCGAGCAGCCCCGGCAGCAGCAGGCGGACGCGGACACCGCGGAGGGCGGCGGTCTCGAGCGCGGTTTCCAGCGGATCGGTCGGGACGAAGTAGCTGGTGGCGAGGGTGATCTGTTCGCGGGCGTCGTTGATCGCGGCGAAGAAGACGGCGTGGAAAACATCGGCGACACCATCTGGACCGCCCGGGATGGTCTGGGCGATCAGGTCACCAAGCGGTTCGTCGGCGCGGTGGGGGGCCTGATCGGGGAGGACGGCGCCGGTGGCAAAGAACCAGTCCTCGCAGAAGATCTGTCGCAGTTGGGCGACCGCAGGTCCCTCAATTCTGAGATGCGTATCCCGCCAGAACCCCAGCCGGGGGTTGCGGCCATGATATTCATCCCCAATGTTCATCCCGCCCGTGAAGGCGATGCGGTCATCGACAACGATGATCTTGCGGTGGTTGCGCAGATTGATGGACCAGCGGTCGCGGAAGGAAGAGCCGGGGAGGGCCGCGGCGACCTCGACGCCGGCCTCGCGAAGAGAACGGAGAAACTGTCGACCCAGCAACAGCGAGCCCAGACCATCGTAGAGACAGCGTACGCGGACTCCCGCGCGGGCGCGGCCGACCAGCAGTTCCCGCAACCGATTGCCGGTGCGGTCGGGCTGCCAGATGTAGTACTCGAGATGAATGGAGTGGCGGGCGGTGGCGAGCGCCTGTTCGATCAAGCCGAGGGTGCGGTTCGTGTCATCAATGATTTCGACCGAGTTGCCCGAAGTAGCCGAGAAGCCAGTCAGGCGATGAGTGAGCCTGAGGAGGCGAGCCTCGAGAGGGCTCTGGACTTCAGAAGGGAGAACCACCCGGAGACTGGGTGGAGGGAGCAGCTGACCGAGTCTTGCTCGTGACGCCTGCCGGAGCGCGACGCGACGTTCGACGCGATTGATACCAAAGACCAGGAACAGCACCGCCCCCAGGTAGGGGAGCATGAGGATAGCCATCATCCACGCAAGTGTCGCCGAGGAGTTTCGCCTGGGCTGCAGCAGCACGATAGGCATCAGCAGCAGCGTGACGAGGTAGCCCTCGACAAAGAGCCACATCCAGAGAGAATCCATGTCAGTCGAGGGGAAGAAGGAGGCTGGAAGAGATGGGCGTGGGTGTCGCGAGGAGAATTGCAGGAGCGGGGTGGGGTCTGGTTAACCTCGGACGACCAGTTGTGAATGGCAGGACTTGACCCGGCAAGCGGTTGGATAGTGTGTTATTGAGTCGGGTATTGTTCAGCACGGTGATGATGATCTAAGAATCAGCAGGGGAGGCGGCGGCGGTGCAGCGGCATCTCTCGGGGCCGCGACTGGACGCTGAGCGTGTGCCGAGGTGGGGAGGCAATCCGAGCATACCACCGGAGCTTGCGAGGGACCAATTGGGGGGTCGCGAAGCGGCCAGGAGCGCTGATATTCTCGGGATGGCGCCCGAGACTCGGCTCAGACTGGCCGACGTCATGAGCGGGGCGCGGATCACACAGCGGGAAGGAACGGCATGCGATACGCGATCTGTCAGGAGTTGTTTGAGGGTTGGAGTTGGGCCGAGCAGTGCCGGTTCATAGCCGAGGCGGGTTACACAGGGATCGAAGTCGCACCATTTACGCTCGCATCGCGAATCACAGAGGTGTCGGCAGAGCGTCGTCGCGAACTGAAGCAGGTCGCGGAGGACCATGGATTGCAGATCATTGGGCTGCACTGGCTGTTGGCTAAGACGACAGGACTGCACCTGACGACAGCGGATGCGGGAGTGCGGCGGGCGACTACCGACTATCTCCGCGCGTTGGCCGACTGCTGTGGAGACCTGGGAGGAACGGTGCTCGTCTTCGGCTCGCCACTGCAGCGAAACCTGGCGGCCGGGACCGAATACGAGACAGGATTGGGGCGGGCCACCGAAATTTTTTCAGAGTGTGCGGCGACATTCGCTGCGCGGCAAGTGACGCTGTGTGTCGAGCCACTGACACCGCGCGAGACGAATTTTCTGACGACGTGTGCACAGGCGCAGCACCTGGTGGAGCGTGTGGAATCACCATGGGTGCGACTGCATCAGGATGTGAAGGCGATGTTGTCGGAGGCGCACGAGGTGCCAGCGTTGATTCGCAAATTCGCCGGAAAAACAGGGCATTTTCACGCGAACGACAGCAACCTGCTGGGACCGGGAATGGGCGCGACGGACTTCGCGCCGATCATTCGCGCACTGCATGAGAGCGCGTATGCGGGCTGGGTTTCAGTGGAGGTGTTCGACTACAAACCGGGTGCGGAGCGGATCGCGCGAGAGAGCATTGCCGCGCTGAAGTCTGCCGAGGCGCTGTTGAAATAATGTGGAAAAACGTCGAAAAAATGCTTGCAGAAAATTTCGAAATGCGTACCATGCGTGCATGGAAGCGCTGATCTGAACGGTTTACTTCCACAACGACTTGGTGAATCACACAACGATCACACATCTCAAGTGATACTCACTAGGCAGTTGGGAAGCGTGCTGAGCAGCGTGGGCCGATCATGGTTGATCGGCCGAAGGATTGTCCGTGAGTGACAGCTGCGTCTGCGATACTTGGCCCGGTTCAAGGCGGCAGATTCGGTTGGCACCCAACCTGAGAGGGAGATTGTGTCATGGCCAAGAAAGCCGCTACCAAGAAAGCCGCTGCTCCTAAGAAGGCTGCCAAGAAGAAGGCCGCCAAGAAGAAGTAGTCGGCATTCGCATCCCGCCGCGGGCTTTTCCGCGACTGGATGTGAGCACACGCCGGGGCGATTCGACCTTGTGTTGAGTCGCCCCGGCTGTTTTTTTGGGTGAACGTTCGACCGCTCCATACACCGTCAGCAGTGGTTTCAATCGCCACATGTGAGCACGGCAACCCTCGCCAAGCTGCTCGACCTCTGAGCTCAGGATGGCAGTGGCTGTACCTAGCTGCCGTCCTGAGACAGGCATGGTCCTCAAAGGCGATGAAAAGGGTCGGACCGCGGTGTCTGTGCGGGCACGAGCCAACGGGCAGGGCTGATGACCCGATTGGATGACCGACATTGCATGATGCGCGCTTGGCACTGCCAGACGTGCAGTTATTGGCTGCCGGCCGACCGCCCGACATGGTCGAGCAATGGCGACTAAGGTCGCCGAATGGTGGATGCGGGTGTGCATGCGCAGCCTGTGGTCGCACTCCTGGTGGGTATCTCAGCAGATCTCGATCGGTCCTGCGCAGTCCAATCCGACGCTCAGGTGGGTGAACGCTGCGACACCAGCCTTGGCGGACGTTCGGCAGTCCAGGTGGCTCGAGTTCAACCTCTGGCGACGCGCACCAGGATCGTTTTCGTCAGCCGAACGGTCTGTCTGCGAGTTCCCGGCGCGGGGTGCCTTGCCAATCCGCAGCCACCATGGGCAGCATTCACGGCACATAACTTTGCCGTACCTCTCCCAGAATGGAGTTGTCATGCTCGGAAGGCCAATCCACGAGTGTGCCGGGTAAGGACCGCCGCGCGACGGGTGGCATGCGACCGAGAACCGGGGACAGTGCACTCACGAGCAGCAGACCGCAATGTGCTGAGCCAACGGTCGGGGCAAATTGCGGCTGTGGCTCGGGAAGATCTCGACCGGGCGGTTGGAGATCTCATCGGCCCTGGTATCGCGCCGCAGCGGTCGGGGGGTCAGTCGGTGGAAACCGCCTCTTCAGGCGGGCCGTTCAGAAACCGATAGCCGACTCCGCGAACCGTTTCGATCCGGGCAGCATGGCGCCCCAGTTTCTGTCGCAGCGCCTTGATGTGCACGTCCACCGTCCGTTCCAAGACGAAGGCGTCATCGCCCATGCCGGCTCCCATCAGATCGGGCCTTGAGAAAGCTCGTCCAGGTTGCTTCAGTAATGCCCACAGGAGACGAAACTCGGTGGGGGTGAGTCGGGCTTCCTGGCCATCGACGAGCACCCGATGTTGCAGTCGATCGATCTCGATCCCGTGCGACTGGAGTTGATCGCCACTAGAAGAATCAACCGCGATCTTGCGTCGCAGCAGCGCGCGAATCCGCTGCAGCAGCGGTTTGATTTTGAAGGGCTTGGTCACATAGTCATCTGCTCCAACCTGAAACCCGACCACTTCGTCCACCTCTTCGCCCCGGGCGGTCAGCATCAGCACGGGAATGGTGCGGGTGCGATTCCCAGCCCGCAACTGCCGGCAGACCTCAAGCCCCTCGATCACCGGAAGCATCAGATCGAGGACCACCAGGTCGGGCAGCAGGCTCTGTGCCTTGCGCAGTCCTTCCTGTCCATCCGACGCCAGGTGCACGTCGTACCCCTCTTTTGAGAGGTTGTACACAAGGGTTTCGGCAAGGGGACGCTCGTCCTCGACCACCAGGATCGTCGGCTTTGACATGGCTAGCGTTTCCAGAATTCTGCCCGATGACGGATGATCTCGCCCTCCACGAGGTAGACCACGTCTTCGGCGATGTTGGTGGCATGGTCGGCAACTCGCTCGATGTGGCGTGACGCCGAAAACAGTTGCAGTGCGGGCTCAACCAATTCGGGCGAACGTTTCATCATCTGCAATAGCTCGTCGATGATCTCGCGGTTGAGGGCATCGACCTGGTCGTCCTGCCGACAGACATCGCGGGCCAGGCGGCTGTCTTTCTGGACGAACGCGTCGAGTGACAGCCGCAGCATGTCAACCGCCTGTCGGGCCATCAGGTTGAGCTTCTCGGGAATCATTACTTCCGGTCCTCCAGCGAGCCCGGCGGCCCGCTCGGCGATGTTGACCGCGACGTCCGCGACCCGCTCGAGTTCCCACCCGATTTTGAGGACGGCGGTGACTCGACGCAGGTTGTCGGCAACCGGCTGATGGAGGGCCAGGATTTTGAGGCACTCT
>CAIUHT010000673.1 GCA_903898975.1 uncultured Planctomycetaceae bacterium | reverse complement strand
GAGGGCCAGCTCGGCCTTGATCTTGGCGATCCGGTCGGCGTCGAGTTCGGTCTGGGTCGCATACCCCTTGACGATCATCCGCTCCTGGTACTTGAGCTTCTCGATCGAGCGGGTCAGGTCTTCCTTGGCGACCGTCACGTTCCCCTGCAGTTCGTTGACCTTCTGGCTGTACTCCCCCTTGGGGTCGTCGTACTTCTCGAGGTCGAGCTTGGCAATTTCCAGCTTGAGCTCGGCGTCAGCGATGTCGCTGGCGTTCTGGCTCTCCTGGATCTTCATCTCCTCTTCGGCCTGCGTCCGGGAGGCGCTCGCCTCTTCGACCTTGATCTGCTGGGTGGTCAGGTCGTTCCGCAGGCGGGACGAGTCGAGCTCGACCAGCACCTGGCCCCCGGTGACCCGGGCCCCCTCCTCCACAATCTTCAGGATGCCGGTCCCCGACTCCCCCTCGACCATGCACGAGAGGGTGACGTTGTTGGCGCTCTCGAGATTGCCCCGTTCGACAATCCGGATTTCGAGCGGTCCCTTGGTGACCGGGGCGGTGAGGTAGTCGAGGGCCTTCTCGGCCTTCTTACCGACCAGCCCCTGGCTGTACGCGTAATAGCCCCCGCCCCCCAGTCCGAGCAGTGCCAGCAGTGTCACCACCGTCTTGGCTGCTCCCCCGGACCGCGACGACGTCGCCTCGTCCAACGGCCGCATACTGGATCTTTTTCTCGCGGCCGGGGCGTCGCTTCGCCCCGGGTTGCGGCGCGCCGTTGTTGAGGCGTGGGGGGAGTGCATTGTTCAGGTCCTCGGAGGGCAACGGCGGAAGGTTCTGAGTGTCGGCCCCAGGAATTCCCGGAGGCAGCAGGGGGTTTTGCGGGTCAGTCAAAAGACCCGGGTTGGGCAGGAGGCCCTGGTTGGGCCCAGCGTAGGGGGTCACGGTGAACCGGGGCTGAGACCCCAGGGGACGGGCCTGCTGCTGGTAGAACTCGTCCGTCCAAACCCCAGCATCGTCCAGATCGAGAATCCCCATTGAATTATAGATTCCCAATCGGTTCTGTTCATAGGTCACCCACGTCTGGATCAACTGGTTTTGAGCTTGAAGCAGGGAGTTCAACGCGTTCAGGATATTCAGCCCCTGGTTCGCACCCCCGCCACCACCACCCCCCGCCGGGACCACACCCCCGGGAGCCGACGCCTGCTCGCTGGCAATATCGTACTGGATCACGGCGGCCCGCACGTTGGCCTTCGCCGTCTCAAAGTTCTGCCGCAGCAGTTCCAGGTTTCGCCACGCCGTCCGCACATCCAGCTTCACCTGGTCTTCCACCCGCATGTAGTTCCGGCGGGCCTGCTGGTAGCCAATCAACGACGCCCGATAGGCGTTCCGCTGCTGGACCAGCTGGATCGGGGTGGTGAACTGCACGCCCAGCCGAATGTTGCTTTCGTCTCCCCGGAACTCGAACGGATTGTCGTTCCCGCTGCCGAGGGTCTGGGTGCGGATGTCACCGGCCGCTGTAATGTTTAGTACCGCCTGCAGCTGGTTTGCCGCCACTTCGACCTTGCGGCGGGCATCCATGACCACCCCCTGGACGTTCTTCAGGTCGAGCCGATTGGCCAGCCCCAGCTCGACCGCCGACTCCAGCGGCATGTCAAACGGGTTGAGGTCGATCAGCTCCATCCGCAGGTTCGCCTCGACCCCGGTCAGTCCCTGGGCCAGGGTGATCAGGTCTTCCCGGAGGTCGTTGATTTCCCCCGCCAGCCGGCGGCGTTCGTCCACGTCGAGGCCGGGGGTGACCACCCGGTTCCGCAGCCGCTGCAGCCGGTCGGCCAGCAGGTCAAACTCCTCTTCCTGCCGGTCGGTCAGCTCGCGGAACTTTTCACTGTTGTAGCGTTCGAGCCCGGGGTCCGACTGGGTCGACTGTCCCGACGAGTTGAAGTGCTCGACCGCCGCCCGGTAGTTCTCCCGCAGGGTCTCGAGGCCATCCTTGGCCAGGTCATCCCGCAGGGCGAACAGTTCGACCACCAGCCCCTGCAGCACTTCGGGCGACGGATCGAGTGGGTCGAAGTCGCGCATCAGGCGGTTGACCCGCTCCATCGCGATGGTGTCGGGATGGGCGTCGAACTCGGCCGGGGGCTCGGGGACGAACGCGTTCAGCCGGTCGATCAGCCGCTGCAGCCTCGGGTCAACCAGCTCAAACGGCTTGAGCAGTTCCCGATTGAGCGACATGGGGAGGCTGGTGGGGAGCCCGAGTGTCAGCTTGTACTGATCGAGATTGTTCTGGAAGGTGGTCTTGTTCTGACGGAGCTGGTTGTAGAGGGTGGCCAGCTGGGTTTCGAGCTGGGCGACCTGCTGGTTGCGGGTCTGCTGGCCAGCCTGCTCGGTGAGGCGCCGAACCACCGCCCACGCCGGGCGGTCGCTCAGCCCCAACAGCTGCATCCGCTGCTCTTCCGTCAGCCGGTCCACCACGTACAGCCGCGGTTCGAGCGTCGGTTTCCCGTCGGTGTCGAGAATGGGCTGACCATTTTCGTCGAGCACCTGCTCCCGGCGGAGGAAGACCGAACCGGCGAGTTCGTCGGGAATGACGAACCCCTCGGGGACCTCTTCCAGCACCTCGTAGGGACGCCGGG
>CAIUHT010000672.1 GCA_903898975.1 uncultured Planctomycetaceae bacterium | reverse complement strand
TGCCTGTCTCGCGGAGGCTTACCGCTGTACGCGGGCGCTGCCCCCCTTGGCCAGGGCTTCGACTTCCGGCAGCTTGGCCATGGTGACATCGCCCGGGAAGGTGGTCAGCAGGGCCCCGTGGGCCCAACCGAGCCGCAGTGCCTCTTCGGGGGACTTGCCCGCGAGCAGGCCGTAGAACAGGCCTGCCGCGAAGCCATCGCCCCCCCCGATGCGGTCAATCACATCGAGCTCGAGGGTGGGGCTGACGTAGCGTTCGCCCTCCAGCCACAACACGGCGGCCCAATCGTGCCGATTGGTCGAGTGCACTTCGCGGAGCGTGGTGGCAACCAGCTTGATGTTGGGGAACTTGTGGACTGCCTGATCGATCATCTGGAAGAACGAATCGGGATCGAGCTTCGACTTGGTCGAGACGACTTCAGGCCCCTTGATGCCCAGCCCCTTCTGCAGATCTTCTTCGTTGCCGACCAGTGCATCGACCTGTTCGACTACGCTGCGGATCACCTTCTGTCCGTGGGCATCGCCGCCAATCGCCGCCCACAGCTTGGCCCGGTAGTTCAGGTCGAACGAGTTGATCGCCCCCGCCGCCTTGGCCGCCTTCATTCCCTCCACAATCAGGGGGGCGGTGGTTTCCGACAGGGCGGCGAAGATTCCTCCCGAGTGAAACCAGCGGGCTCCGTCGGCGAAAATCTTCTTCCAGTCGAAGTCGCCCGGCTTGAGCAGCGCCCCCGCCTCGTTGGCCCGGTTGTAAAACACCACCGGAGCCCGCACGCCCTGTCCGCGGTCACTGTAGACCGTCGCAATATTCGGCCCCCGGACACCGTCGTGCTTGAACCACTTGTAGAACGGCTTGACCCCCATCTCGCGGACGCGGGCCTGCACCAGTTCTCCAATCCCGTAGTCCACCATCGCCGTCGCAACCCCAGTCTTCAAACCGAAGCAATCGGCGAGATTGGCGGCAACGTTGTACTCTCCTCCCGAGACGTGGATGTCGAGACTCCGGGCCTTGCGAAAGGGAATGACCCCGGGGTCCAGCCGGTGAACCAAGGCTCCCAGCGACAGAAAATCGAGCTCGCACGCATCCTTCCGAATCGACAGACTCATTATCACTCCCTGGGGGGGGCCGAAGGCCCGGTCATTGGCCCATTCTGATCTGGTTCCAAACTGGCGACAGCTTAGCGAGTTCCCCTGCCATGGTCACCCGAGCAGCCTCGCGGTGTCAGTCCCCAATAGAAATGTCACATGTTTAGCCCCATTAGAAATGTCACATTCCCCTGTGGGGGGGGCTCCGCATCAGTGATGCGCAGCGAACTGATGCGGAGTCCCCCCCAAGCGGCCCGAGCAACAGTCACTGCAATGAGAATCCGCGCTGCGAAAACCGCGCCGGACGGTGGCGTGCAACGAGCCGCAGTCCTTGCTCAAGCTCCCGCTGGCGACTGCATCAGTCCGCTCAGGGTAGGGCAGGGGAGCGGACGCACCGGGCGCTAGGGAAACGCAACCGGCGAGGGCCCCAGCAGCTTGTCGATCGCCTGCCGGACGTCGTCAAAGTCTTGCCGATCGGGAGCGCGACGGGCCTGGTTAAAGAGCACCTTGTGCTGCTTGTCGAGCAGCAGCACGGTCATCCCTGCGTCGGTGTTCAAACCGTAGTTGTCGGGCCCCTGTCGCCCTCCCTTGGTGACGCCCGAGGGAGCCTTCACTTCGTAGTTGTCGGAGAGCAGCTGGGCGTGCTTCTTGTCTTCGTCGGGCTTGTCGGAAACTCGCACGATCAGCACTTCCAGCCCCTCTGTCTGGCGCAGGCGGCCGTACTTGTCGAGCTGTCGCAGCAGTCCAAAACTGGGCCGGGTGACCTGGCTCCAGAAGATCAGCAGCACGGGCTTGTTTTTCCACTGGGTCAGCAGATCGACTTGCTTGCCAGCGAGATCTCCCGTCGCCAGGTCGACCTCGAATCCCGGGGGGGCGTCGCCCACCTGGGGACCCGACAGCAGCGTCTCTTGGGTCCAGCCGCGACTGGCACCGGCGGTCAGCAGGCCCAGGGCCAAACCGGCCATCACAAACCACCCCGACGCGATCCGGCCCCCGCACACCACCCCGCATCCTGAACGCATGACGTCAACTCCCCGCGAACCACTCCCCACCTCGTGAGGAAGCACCATCCTG
>CAIUHT010000671.1 GCA_903898975.1 uncultured Planctomycetaceae bacterium | reverse complement strand
TGTTCGAGCAGTCGGACAGTTCGCTGCTGTTCGCGGTGTCGCTGGCCGAGAGTGCCGAGGAAGCCCGGCTGCTGAAGCAGAAATTCCTCGCCCTCCCGACAGTGCACCACGTCGAAGAGATTGCGTCGGCGTTGCCGGAAAACGCCGGGGAGGAGACCCGGCTGTACGTGCAGGCGATCGAGTCGCAGCTGGACCGTCTGCCGCGGGAGGCCCCCACGCGCCGCGGGGTCGATCCCGACCAGGTGGGGCAAGAGCTGGAAAAGATCGAGACGCTGCTGGAGGGGTTGCCGGGGAGCCTGTCGAAGAGTGCCCTGCGAGAGCTGGGGCTGTTTCTGAATCGACTGGACCGGCTGGATGACCGGGGGCAGGTGACGTTGCTGCGGGAGTACCAGCTGCGGCTGATGAGCGAACTGTGGCAGCGGTTCCGGACACTGGCGACGGTGGCGAGTCCCGAGCCAGTGTCGGTGGCCGACCTCGACCCCGCGCTGGTGCGGCGGTTTGTCTCAGATCGGCAGCAGTGGCTGCTGCAGGTCTATCCGCGGAAGCAGATCTGGGACATCGAACCGTTGCGCGAGTTCATCACCGACGTGCGATCGGTCGATCCCGAGGCGACGGGAACACCGCTGCAGACCTACGAGGCTTCGCGGGCCATCAAGAGCAGCTACGAGAAAGCGGGGCTGTATGCGCTGGTGGCGGCGCTGCTGGTGCTGCTGCTCGATTTCCGCAGCCTGAAGCTGGCGCTGCTGGCGATGCTGCCCCCGGTGGTGGGGACGGCACTGCTGTTTGGCGTGATGGGCTTTTTCCACATCGCCCTCAACCCGGCGAACATGATTGTGTTGCCGCTGATTATGGGGATCGGGGTGGATGGCGGGGTGCACGTGGTGCACGACGCGTTGGGGCAGCGGGGACGGTACCGGCTGGGTTCGACGACGTTCAGTGCGATCCTGGTGAACACGCTGACGACGATGGTGGGGTTTGGCAGCCTGATGGTGGCCCGGCACCGGGGTCTGTACAGCCTGGGGCTGGTGCTGACGCTGGGGATTGGGGCGTGCCTGCTGGTCTCGCTGGTGCTGCTGCCGGCGTTGCTGACGCTGCTGGCCCATGGGCGGGCGGAAGAGCAGGCGGAAGAGCAGGCCGAGGGGGCCGCCACGACGTCGGCGGAGGTGGACCTGGCAGTGGCCGCGGTGCTGCCACTGACCGCCGCGGCGGCACCGGTCGCCAGTCCCGAGTCCGAGCCGCTGCCCGTCCGACGGGCCGCCTGACGCCGACGAGGCGAGGTCTGGCGCAGCGAGCGGGCGGCTCAACAAGCGGCTGGCACAACAACCGGCTGGGTGTCCCCGAACGCAGCGACTGACGTGCAATGTCGCCGCGGGGCGGTTGATGAACTGCGGTGGGTCGCCCGGTGCAGAGCCTTCACCTGGCCAGCGAGCGCCGTGCCAGCACGGCGAGCGCGGGGGTGCCACGAAGGGTGAGCCGCCGGGGTGCCGAGCGGGTTAGCGGTGCTGGGCGACTTGATCGGCGTGGCGGAGTTCGTGGACCCAGGCGGGGGGCATGTTGCGCAGGACGGAGTGGCGGCGGATGCGATGCCGCTGGGCGTGTTCGGAGAGCACGTCGTCGAGCTGGGCGAGCCGGGACCGGTCGGCCCCGACGGACACGGCCTGGCGCAGCCTTCGCATGTACATGTATTCGAAGTACGTGAGCACCCCGTCGGGGGCGAGCAGGCGGAAGAAGACGCCGAAGATATCGCGGACGAGTTCCGGGGGGAAATTGGTGAAAGGGAGGCCCGAGACGATGAAGTCGTAGGGGGCTTCGGACCGGAATTCCTGGATGGGGAGGTGGTGGATTTTGACCCGCCCGGCGTGGGGTTTGAAATCGGGGTCGTCTTTGAAGCGGCGATTGAGGACATCGACGAAGGTCTGGTTGAGTTCGACCATGTCGAAGTGATCGCCGGGCTTGAGCAGCTTGAGAATCCGGCGGGTGACGGGACCGGTTCCCGGGCCAACTTCGAGAATGCGGGCGGGGCCGGGGTGCCGTTCGAAGGGGCGGGCGAGGGTCCGCGCCAGGAAGCGGCTGCTGGGGCCGATGGCTCCGGTGGTCTGGACGGTCCGTCGGCACTCCTGCAGGAATTCGACGTGCTCTTTAACCAGGCGCTTCATGGCAGAGGGGGGACCTCGACAAGCGGGCTGCGGGTTTCCGGGAGACAGGTCCCGACGGAGTGACCGGCGGGGCGGTCGCCGCCCACGCAACCGACAGGCTACCAGCCCCAGCCCGAGAGTTCGAGGGTTGCTCGATTGCCCCGGCGGTCGGCCCGCGGAGGAAGGGCCTGGCCAGCGCTGCAGGCAGTGCAGTCGGCAAATCTGGCACCAGCCCTGTCACTGCAACCAGCGAAAAAGGTCGCCGAACCGACCACACCGCAAGATCGCCTCAAACCCCCGGCTGGCTGCGGCGGCACGACCGCGTCCCATGCTGACTGAGCTGGGCCGGACCCTCCACCAGGCGATCCGCCAGTTTCACGGCTGACTTTCCTGGCAATCTCGGTCGTCTGCAACCGGGGCTGACCGGCCCGGGCGCTGGCCGACTCGCCCAAAGACAAACACCCGACTCTCCGGGGTGTCGGGCTTAGACAGGCTGGGCATGCGAGTGGCGCGGGTTGGATTCGCGTGGGGACGTGGGACAAGTGCGAAAGCCATAGCACTCAAGATCAGCCGCTTGCCGCGATTGGCGAAGCCACATCGGAAACCGCCAGTGGCAACTCGGCTGCCTTTTTGTTCGTTGCGATTCCTGGTTCAGTGAACCGTCGCGGG
>CAIUHT010000670.1 GCA_903898975.1 uncultured Planctomycetaceae bacterium | reverse complement strand
CTGTACTGAGAGCAACATACTCTGCCTCCATCGTGGAAAGAGCAATTTCAGTTTGCAGCCGAGATTTCCAGCGAACTGCCGGCCGCCACGGCCAACGCACCCGCCCGGAGGAATTCACCGACGTTTTGTTCGTTCACCCCGCCCGTGGGAACCATCTCGATCTGAGGGAAAGGCGCCTTGACCGACTTGATGTAGCCGGCGCCTAAAAACTCGGCCGGGAAGATCTTGGCGGCATCAGCTCCCGCTTCCCAGGCCTGCAGAATCTCCGTCGGAGTGAAGGCACCGCAAAAGACCGGCACGCCATAACGGCGGCAGACCGTGATGACCTCGGGCCGCAGCGCGGGAGTGACCACGAATCGCGCCCCGGAGAGGATGCCCAGACGCGCAGTCTCCGCATCCAGCACCGTGCCGAGGCCGAAGAGGAAATCCGGCAATTCGGCAGACGCCTTCTCAAGCATTCGGATGGCACCGGGGGTCGTCATCGTGAGTTCGATGCTCGTGAGCCCGCCTTCGGCGAGCGCGCGCGCACAATCCATGAGGCCGTCCGGGGAATTGGCCCGGATCAACGCCACCACCCGTTCGGACCGAATCTTGGAAAGGACGGATTCCCTGCTCATGTCGAATGATCTCGGCGGGCAGATCGCCGCAAGAGAAGCCAAAATCAGGAGAACAAAAAACCGGCCCGCGGCCGGTCTTGATTCAGGAGGGGATTTGGAAGGATCGCCTTATTGGGCGAGAAGCATGTTCCGCGACTGTTTGAGAGTGCGCGTGACAGCCCGCTGATGCTTGGCCGAAAGCCCGGTGTACTTGCGGGGCAGGATCTTACCGGTATCCGTGACATAACGGACCATAGCCTGGGGATCCGTGAACGGGATCTCGGCCGGAGTGGGAGTCTGTTGCTTCTGGTCGGTGGTACTCATTTCGAAAAGACGTGAGCGTGAAGACGCTCCTGAAGCGGTCAAGACACGATTGGAGCTCGGAAGGAGGCCCTCAACGAGCTTCGCCCTCGGAGCCTTCGGTCTTCGCCGAAGTGACGTAGTAGTCCTTGTAAGACTTGTCGTAGTACTGCGCATAGTAGTACCCGGAGACTGCGAGATTAAGTCCGTTCAGGATGGCCCCGAAATTCGGAACATTTGCCTCAAGGAGGCTCTTGGCACTGAACTGCGCTGCCTTACGGCGAACCTTGTTGAAGAAGATGGTGAAAAGCGACCCGTCGACCAGGGGTAGAATGATGAGCGCATCGCTCACTGCCGCGAGCGGCGGCGTATCGATGAAAACCCGGTCATAACGGCGGCGCAATTCAGCGATCATCTCCTCAAAGCCCTTGCTGTTGAGGATCTGGGTAGGGTTCTTCGCCCGGCCGCCCGCTACAATCACGTCGAGATTTGCATGGACACCCCGAATGACGACGTCATCGACCGAAGCTTTGCCCAGCGACACGTCAATCGTACCCTTGGAATTTTCGAGCCCCAAAGACTTATGAATATTTGGCTTACGAAGGTCGCAATCAACGATGACTACCTTATCTCCATGGGCAGCAAACGTCATCGCCAGATTGGTGGTAACGAACGATTTCCCCTCACCAGGAATAGTACTCGTGGTTAAGAAGGCTTTCGCGTTCTTGCTTTCATCCTTGAGACGCAAGCTGGAGTGAAGCGTCAGGAACGCCTCTGCCACCTGCCTATCCGCGTTGGTGGCTACCACCCGCGCACGGTCAGCAGGCTCCATCCGCTTAATCTCGGGAATGATTCCCATGAGCGGAAGCCCAACGACGCCTTCAATGTCGTAGGAGCTCTTCACGCGATCATCAATGAAGGCTACGAAGAACGCGAAGGCCAGTCCCAGACCCAAACCGCCCACCACCCCCAAACCGAGATTCAGAGGAACATTCGGCGAAATAGGCTTGTTCTCCAAAGCCGGAACAGCCCGATCGACGATACGCGCATTTTGCGTGGCAAAATTGCTCGTCATCGTTGTCTCGGTTTTCCGGGCGACGATTCCCTGGAGAATCTGATTTTGAGTCATGTACTCGCGTTCAATCTGGCTATATTCAACCCCGAGAGCCTCGAGATTAAGGGATTCGGCCTTTTGCTTCTCTAGCTCCTGCTGGCG
>CAIUHT010000669.1 GCA_903898975.1 uncultured Planctomycetaceae bacterium | reverse complement strand
TCGGCATTCAAAAAGCGGTAGAGGTACGACTCTTCCGGGAGATAGCCAATCTGCTCGTTCTTGGTGACGTCGGTCGCCGGCTTGCCCAGGATGGTCAGCTCACCGTCCGTCGGGAACAGCAGCCCCAGCAGCAGCTTGAGCGTGGTGGTCTTTCCCGAGCCATTAGGGCCCAGCAACCCGAACACCTCTCCCCGCTGCACGTCGATGCTCAGGGAGTTGAGCGCCTTGACCTTGGGGCGACCCCAGAAGTCGCGATAGGTCTTGGTCAGATTCCGGGTGACAATCACGCTTTCGGGCGTCGACATGCAGCACTCGTCTCCGTAATTCCCGCGGCCCGTGGGGCCACATCGCGACCAACTTGTTCCCGCCGGTTGCCCTTAAGGCAATCGCTCGGGTGGGCTGGGCAACCCCAGCTCTCACGCTCTCACGCCCTCACGCCCAGGGAACCAGTCCCGCAGCAGGCCAGTCCTGCCCCCTGTCGGATTGGTCTCCCAGCGACCACCTCGCGACTACTCCAGTTTTACGCCGAAGCGGGCCAACCTGTGGGAAAAGTGTTGCATTTTCACAAATGTTCACCGATCTCCACACAGACTGTGGTGAAACTCTAGGCCGAGTCTGGGTACCCTGCAACTAATCTACCGCGTCGGCCCGCGCCCTGACGCCTCTCATCGACACTCGTACCGGTCGTAACAGTCGGGCCCCCCGCCCAAACTGCTCGCACTTTATTAACGGAGACGCCAGCCCATGCCCAATCTGCCTTCCCCTCCCGGGGGGCTGTCGCCCCTGCGAACGCAATTGGTGATTGGGTTGTGGGTTTTGGCCGGACTGTTTGGCCTGGCTGGGCCGGGGGGCACCGGCCCGGCGCGTGCCGGGGACCGGCCCAATGTGCTGTTCATCGCCGTCGATGACCTCCGCCCCGAGTTCGGTGCCTATGGGGCCCAGCACGTGCACAGCCCCAACCTCGATTGCCTCGCCCGGTCGGGGGTGACGTTTCTCCGGGCGTACTGCCAGCAGGCGGTCTGCTCCCCGTCCCGCTCCAGCGTCCTCACCGGGGCCCGGCCCGACACCACCCGCGTCTACGACCTCAACACCCATTTTCGCACAGCCCTCCCCCAGGTCGTGACGCTGGGTGAGCACTTCAAGAACAACGGGTACTTCGTCCAGGGGGTTGGCAAGATCTACCACCCCGGCTTTGACGACACCCCCACCTGGTCGGTCCCCTGGCACACTCCCAACGCCCCCAGCTACGCGCTCCCCGCCAGCGAGCCCGCCCCCCAACCGGCTCCAGCCCCCTCTCCCACAGACGGTTCGCCCACAGACGGTTCGCCCACAGACAATCCGCCCTCAGAAGCTCCCCCCACCGACATTCCCCCGGCCGGCACCCCGCAGGCGGAACGCCCAACGGCCACGCCTCGCTCACCCGCTCAGCCCCGACCGGTCCCTTCCCCAGGACGCCCACGTCGGCGCCGGCCGGCGAACGCCGCTCCATCACCGGAGAACGCGCCGGTCGCGAACGCAGACCGCCGGCCCAACGGCAAAGGCCCCGCCTTCGAAGCCGCCGAAGTCCCCGATCACACCTTTCGCGACGCCCGCGTTGCCGACGCGGCAATTCGCATCCTCGAAGAACGCCGCCAACGCGCCGAGCCTTTCTTCCTCGCGGTCGGCTTCGCCAAGCCGCATCTCCCGTTCGTCGCGCCCAAGCGTTACTGGGATCTTTACGACCCCGGCGAAATCACACTGGCACCAAATCCGTTTCGCCCCCACGGCGCCCCTTCGTACGCGATTGGCCCTGGAGGAGAATTGCGTTCCTATCGCGGCATCTCCCGCGAAATCCCCGATGACCTCGCCCGCCAGCTCAAGCACGGTTACTACGCGGCAATCAGCTACATGGACGCCCAACTCGGTCGGGTGCTCGACGCACTCGACCAGTTGGGCTTGCGCGAGAACACCCTCATCGTGCTCTGGGGCGACCATGGCTGGAAACTGGGGGAACACGCCGCGTGGTGCAAGCACAGCAACTGCGAGAACGACACCCGCGTCCCCCTGCTGGTCTCTGGCCCGGGGGTGAAGCACCCCGGCGCTCAGACGACCGGCCTGGTCGAACTGGTCGATATTTATCCCTCCCTGTGCGATCTCGCAGGGCTCCCCCTGCCAGACCACCTGGAAGGGACCAGCTTTCGCCCGCTGCTCGACCAGCCCGACCGGGAATGGAAGCGGGCCGCGATCAGCCAGTACCCCCGCAGCCATGAAGGCCAATCGCTGATGGGCTACTCGCTCCGCACCGCGACTCACCGCTTCACCGTCTGGGTCCGGCGGAATCGCCCCGACGACATCGCCGCGGTCGAACTTTACGATCACACCGTCGACCCGCAGGAAAACACCAATCTCGCCGACCGGGAGGAAACCCGCCCCCTGCAGGACGAACTGCTCAAGCTCTATCGCAGTGGCTGGCGCGGGGCCCGTCCAGGTTTTTGAGCACCGCGACCACCTGCGGACCGGGCATCGCACCCCCCGCCCTCCCGCCGCCTCCTCGGTGGCCTGGCTCCCGGGACAGGTCTCCCCGCGGTCCCCGCAAAGTGAGTGGCCCCTTCCGCCGGGGCTCCCATTAGAACACGCGATTTTCCGTCACCAGCACGTCCCCAGCCAACGCCCGCAACCACAGTTCACAGCCACCGACTCCCGCCGCCCAAATCTTGCCCCACCCCCACCCGACCGATAACCTCAGCTGAGGGAGTTTGCTCTGCCCTCGGCACTCCTCCCCGCCCAAGAGTCCACTGGCCCTGCCCACCTCGCGCTCTGCCCACTTCGCGGTGGTTTCCCGCCGCCCCCATCGCCCCCACAGGTTCCGCGATGCTCCCGAGCCCTCTGCGAACTCTCAAACCCCTGGCTTGCGCCCTGGCCGGGTTGGCCTTGGCTGGGGCCGTCCTGGCAGCAAGCCCGGCGGTGGTCCTCGCCCAGACCGTCAACGCAGAGTTCTTCGAACGCCAGATCCGCCCCCTTTTGGTCGATCGCTGCCACCAATGCCACTCCGCCGCCAAAACCCGCGGTGGCCTGCGGCTTGATCGTCGCGAACTCGCCCTCCAGGGGGGCGAGACCGGCCCGGCCCTCATTCCCGGGAAGGCCTCTCAAAGCCTGCTGCTGCAGGCGGTCGAACAAACCGGGGGCCTGAAAATGCCCCCCGATGGCCGCCTCAAAGATGCCGAGATCAACGCTCTCCGCGAGTGGATCGCCGCGGGTGCCCCTTGGCCCGCCACAGCCACAGATCCCACTCCCCCTGGCACGCCCCCCGCGGCGGACAATGCCCCGCCCCCCCTCAGCACGCTCCCTCCC
>CAIUHT010000668.1 GCA_903898975.1 uncultured Planctomycetaceae bacterium | reverse complement strand
GCGATGGAATTCACAAACTGCCTGACCATGGCCCGCCCGACGGCGAGAAACGCAGCCTGGCTGTCGTTTCCATCCGTGTCGTTGAGTGGCCCGGTGATGGTGGTCAACATCTCCCAGGGAATCGCGGCCGAGGCGGCGTCGAGCGCCAGCATCAGCCGCCCCTGAGTCTGCAGCTTGACGCGAAACTCGCGGGGCAGAATCAATCGGCACAAGAGTCGCCCGGCATCGAGTTGCGACTCGAGGTCCCGCTGCAGGATCAGGTGCTGGCAGGCTTCGTGAATCAGCCGGCTATCGAGTGGTACAATCCGCTCAGGAATCGAGGCCTGTTGCGTCAGCAGGGCGAATCGGTAGCCCTCGGGAGACCGCGACCGGTCAATGGTCAGCCGGGTTTGAATCTCATTGACGGGCTTTTCTGGCGGAGCTTCCACGCCATCGCCCTGGCCTGTCCGGGTGCTGGCAGAGTCTGACTTCGGCGCCGGAATTGGAACGTCCGACCACTCCTCCAGATGGATGACCACGGGGTCCCGCTCGTCTGATTTCGTTTGCTCCTTCCCGACCAGCACGAGCTCGCAGCCATCCAGTTCGTCGTGGATCTTCTGAGCCGTGGCCGCGCTCTGCGAGACAAACTGAATCTTCTTTAGCGTGGGCTCTGTTCCCAGTTCGTTGAGTCGCCGCCAGGCCATCTGGATGCCAGTGACCCAGGCCCGCGCTGCCGCCTTGTAGGGGAGCACGTTGCTGCCGCTGCCAATGAGCACGGTCTGCAGACTGGTCTTACCCATTGCGCAGAGGTGCCACATCAGTTGCTGGACGATGATGGTCAGTTCGGGCATTCCGAAATTGCCGATCTGCCCCATTCCCAGCAGGACGACGCTCTGGTCCGGGGCCTCTGGGTTGGGCAGCAGGTACATCCGCCCCAATTCCCCCCGGAACAGGCCCCGTGTGGCGATCTGCGTAATCAGCCGCTGACTGGGGGGAATGTCTGAGCGGGAAGTCGCAGTCGGCGGTTTGCCGCCCCGTTTTTTGTGGTAAACCTCAGTGAGGGCCCTGTCGATCGCTTCCTCGGAACCGTCGGGCAAGACCCCCTCGTAGTGACCGACGGCGATCGCGTCAAAGCTGGCCGAGAGTTTGCCGATGTCGCCAACTTTGACCTCGATAACTGGCCCGGTGATGCGCAATTTCTTAGTTGAGTCGGCTGGTTTAGCACCGCTTTTACCGGGGCGCAACCAGCCC
Source organism: uncultured Planctomycetaceae bacterium (assembly GCA_903898975.1). Taxonomy (GTDB): domain Bacteria; phylum Planctomycetota; class Planctomycetia; order Planctomycetales; family Planctomycetaceae; genus UBA10511. The sequence continues at coordinate 375 of CAIUHT010000668.1, read as the reverse complement.
AGCACCAGCCGATCCAGCAGGGTAGGGATCGAGTCGTCTTCCCGTTGGCCGGTCGTGTTGGTGGTGGGCTGCTTGTCCCAGTGCGCTTTATCGAGCAGGTCGTCGATCGACGACAGGATGCGGCGGTCTTCGGCGTGTCCCCCCACGCGAACCTGGCACCCTTTGACACTGCACAAGTCCAGCAGCAATTCTCGCCAGGTCCCGGCATCGCCCGCGTTGGAACGCACCGAAACGTCATCGATCAGCAGCAAGCGGTCCGGATCTTTGTCTCTCAAGGGGGGCAGCGACTCCGTGAGCAATCGCTCCAGTTCCCGCAGGCGATCGCCGCGCTGCTTTTTGATTGGGTTCCCTTCGTTGATCTCCGCCGCGATTGGG
>CAIUHT010000667.1 GCA_903898975.1 uncultured Planctomycetaceae bacterium | reverse complement strand
CGGCTGGTCGATCAGATCCGCCCCACCGAGGTCTACAACCTCGCCGCTCAAAGCTTCGTCCCCACCAGTTGGGAACAGCCCATCTTCACCGCCGAGGCGACCGGGCTGGGAGTGACCCGCCTGCTGGACGCGATTCGGCAGGTCGACAAGACGATCAGGTTCTACCAGGCCAGCTCGAGCGAGATGTTCGGGAAGGTGCACGAGACCCCGCAGCGCGAGACCACGGTCTTCCACCCCCGCAGTCCGTACGGGGTCGCGAAGGTCTACGGGCACTACATCACCCTCAACTACCGCGAGAGCTACGACCTCTACGCCTGCTCGGGGATCCTGTTCAACCACGAGTCGCCCCGTCGCGGACCGGAGTTCGTGACCCGCAAGATCTCGCAGCAGGTGGCCCGGATTTCACTGGGCCTGGCCGACGAACTGCGGCTGGGGAACCTCGACGCCAAGCGCGACTGGGGTTTCGCGGGAGACTATGTGCGGGCCATGTGGATGATGCTGCAGCAGTCCGAGCCCGATGACTACGTGGTGGGAACGGGCGAAACGCACTCGGTCCGCGAGTTCGTGCAGATTGCCTTCCAGCATGTCGGCCTCGATTGGAAGCAGCATGTGGTCATCGACCCGGCGTTCTACCGTCCCGCCGAGGTCGACCTGCTGCTGGCCGACCCGACCAAGGCCCGCACCCGCCTGGGGTGGACCCCCGAGACCGGATTCCGCGAGCTGGTGACGATGATGGTCGACGCCGACGTGGAACGGATGCGCCTGGCCGATCCCAAGCTCGCGCGGAAAGCGGCCTGACCCGGTTGCCGGTCGCCGCCGAGGCGAAGGCCGTGACGACCACCTCCGGGTTGCTCCCTCCGCGTCGTGCCTTCGTCGCTCCCGCAAGTGCCGCGTTTTCCGACGTTTGACCCCGTCGCCCCTCGCCCCACTCCCGCGATTCAACCCCCTCGAGACTGCCCATGAGCTACCGGAACGCGACTTCGTGCCGAATCTGCGGCAACTCCCGCCTGCTCCCCCTGCTGCACCTTGGTGAGCAGGCCCTGACCGGGGTCTTCCCCCGCACCCCGACCGAGCCGGTCGAAGTGGGTCCGGTCGAGCTGGTGCGGTGTGACACGTCGAATCGTGGGTGCGGGCTGGTGCAGATGCGACAGTCGTACGCTCCCGAGATGATGTATGGCGAGAACTACGGCTATCGCTCGGGGCTGAACCAGTCGATGGTGAAGCACCTGCAGCACCGGGCGGCGACCGCGCTGGCCCTGGGACAGCCCGACGCGGGGGACCTGCTGCTCGACATTGGCAGCAACGACGCGACCACCCTGCGGGCCTACCCCGCCGACCGGTACCAGCTGGTGGGCATGGACCCGACCGGCACGAAGTTCGCCAAGTACTACCCCAGGCATGTCACGCTGATTCCCGATTTCTTCAACGCGGCGGCGTTCGAGTCGCGGTTCCCCGGCCGTCGGGCGAAGATTATCACTTCGTTCGCGATGTTCTACGACCTCGAGAACCCGCAGCAATTCATGCGGGAAATCGCCCGGGTGCTCGATCCGCAGGGGATCTGGGTGTTCGAACAGTCGTATCTCCCCAGTATGCTGTCACAGCTGGCGTACGACACCATCTGCCACGAGCATCTCGAGTACTACGCCCTCAGCCAGATCGAGTTCATGACCTCGCGGAACGGGCTGAAGATCATCGATGTCGAGCTGAACGACACCAACGGGGGCAGCTTCTGCGTGACCGTCGCCCATGAGGGTTCGCGGCACCAGCCCAACCAGCGGACGCTCGACGCTCTCCGCGAGTCGGAAGCCCGCCTGGGGCTCGACTCCGCCCCCATTTACGAGAGTTTCCGGATGCTGGTGGAGCGGCATCGCGACGAGCTGCGGCGGTTCGTCCGCCGGGAGACCGCCGCGGGCAAAACGGTCTATGGCTACGGCGCCTCGACCAAGGGGAACGTGCTGCTGCAGTACTGTGGCTTCACTGCGCAGGACATCCGCGCGATCGCCGAGGTGAACGAAGAGAAATTCGGCCGCTACACTCCGCAGTCGCATATCCCGATCCTGTCGGAAGCCGATGTGCGGTCGACGCGGCCCGATTACATGCTGGTGCTCCCCTGGCATTTCCGCACGGGCATTGTGGCCCGCGAACAGGCCTACCTCGCGTCGGGTGGCAAGCTGGTCTTCCCGCTGCCCCACCTCGACGTGGTCGCCGCCAGCGAGAGCTCGCGGGCGGCCGCCTGACCGGCGGATCCGCGTCGAACGCCCACCCAGGTCGAACGCCGACCCGCGGCGGGCCCTCGTCCTGCGACTTCCCTAGGGCCCTTGGCATGATCAGTTACGCGCAGAACCGCGAAGATGTGCTGCTGAACCGCTTGTTCCCTCCCGGATACATCGGTTTCTACATCGACGTTGGGGCGAATCATCCACTGAATGGCTCCGTCACTGCCCACTTTTCGCGGGCCCGGGGCTGGCGGGGCATCAACGTCGAACCGACGGGACTTTTTCAGGACCTCGTCCGCGAACGTCCCCGCGACATCACCCTGAACTGCGCCGTCTCGAACCGGGCGGGACAGGCCACCTTTTTCGCCTTCCCCCCCGACAGCGGTGTCTCGACGTTCGATCCCGAACTCGCCCGCGAGGCGGAAGCCCGTTTGCGCGTCGCCCCGCGGCAGTTGAACGTGCCCGTCCAGACCCTGGCCCAGATCTGCCGGGAACATGCTCCGCCGGTCATCGACTTCCTGTCGATCGATGTCGAGGGGCACGAACGACAGGTGATCGAAGGGGCCGACTGGCAGGCCTTTCGCCCCCGGGTGGTGCTGGTCGAGGCGACCGAGCCCCACACCACCACCCCCAGCCACAAGCGGTGGGAATCGCTGCTGCTGGCCGGGGGCTACCTGTTCGCCGCGTTTGACGGACTGAATCGCTATTACGTCCGCCGGGAAGAACCCGCGCTGATTCCCCTGCTGCAAACCCCGGTCAACACGCTCGATGGCTACGTTCCCGTCCAGGAACAGCGGGCGATCGAAGAGGTGCAGGAACTGCAGGTCAAACTGCAGACCCTCGAGGCGCTCGGCCCGCTGACCATGGCCATTTCCCGCCGGTTGAATCGGCTCGAAAACCGATTCCCCAGCCTCTCGCGGTCACTGCACCGCTGGCTCGGATACCGGCCCCGGGGGTATGCCGCCGACGCCCCGTCGGCCCCCTGAGGCCCCAGCCCGGCTGGGGTGCCGACTCGTGCCCAAGGGTGTCCCTCCTGCCTGGCGACCAAACCCACGGATAGACGCATGCCCGGCCCGTACGATCTCTCGTTCTGCATTCCGACCTACAACTTCGGCGCGTTCCTCCCCGAGACGCTCGAGTCGATCGTCTCGCAGGCCGACGACCGCGTGCAGATCGTGATTGTGGATGGTGCCTCGACCGACAACACCCCGCAGGTGGTCGAGCAGTGGCAGAAACGTTTTCCACACATCAAGTATATCCGCCGGCCCGCCCGCGTGGGGGTCGATCCCGACATCCTGGAATCGGTCCGCCACGCCGACGGAGAGTACTGCTGGCTCTTCAGTGCCGATGATGTGCTGGAACCAGGTGCCATCGCCCGCGTGCGGGCCGAAATGCGGCACCCGTGGAACGTCTGGCTCACGAACTTCACCCTCTGCGACCTCCGGCTCAATCGCCTCGAGCCCCACAAGATTGTCGCCGTCACACAGCCCCGCACGTTCGACTGGAACCAGCCCGCCCAGCGGCAGGCATTTCTCGATCTTGCCCAGACCAGCACCGCGTTCTTCAGCTTCATCAGCGGCATCGTCGTGCGGCGGGAAGCCTGGAACTCTGTTCCCGAGCAGACCGCATTCATCGGCAGTTGCTGGATTATCGCCGCTCAACTGTTCGCGGTGGCCCAGGCAAGCCCCGGCCTCGTCGTCCGGTATCACCCGGGCGAGGCGCTGCTGAAGCGGGGGGAGAACGACTCCTTCATGTCGCAGGGGCTCATCCGCCGACTGGACCTGGCGGTCAGCGGGTTCCGACGGGTCGCCCACCACTACTTCGGCCCCCGCAGCCCCGAGTCCCGGGCCATATCGCGGGTGCTCAAGTGCGAGACCTCGGCATGGCAACTGCTGCACCTGCGACTCAGGCTGGAGAACCCCGCGGAACTGCCGGCGTTTGACGCGCTGGTGGCCCGGCACTTCTGCGATGGAACCTTCTCCGACTGGCTCTGGAAGCGATTCATCCTGCTCCCCCTGCCGCTCCTCAAGCTGCTGCGGTGGAGCCTGCGGACCGCCCGCAACCTGCGGGCGCGACTGCGTGGTGCGGCGGGTGCATCCGCGGCGACCCCGACCGCCGCTCCCGTCTCTTCCGCCGGGTGACCGCCATGCCCTCGAATCCGGCCCCGCGGTACCAGCTGGCGTTCTGCATCCCCACGCTCAACTTCGGCGAATTCATTGGCGAGACGCTCGCCAGCATCGTCGCGCAGGCCGATGACCGAGTACAGATTGTGGTGGTCGACGGGGGTTCGACAGACAACACCCGGGAAATTGTCACCGAGTGGACCCAACGGTTCCCCCACATTGCCTGGCATCAGCGCACCCAGCGAATGGGAATTGACCGCGACATCCTGGAAACAGTCGCGCGGGCCGACGCCGAGTGGTGCTGGCTCTTCAGCAGCGACGACGTGCTGGCTCCCGGCTCAATCGCTCGCGTTCGGGAAGAGTTTTCCACCGGGTGCAACGCGTTGCTGGTCAATCACGCGCTGTGCAATCGCACGCTGCAGCCTGTCCGGCTCCGCGATCCACTCTCGCTCGAGCGCCCCGAGTCGTTCGATTTTGGAGACCCGGTCGCGTTTGAGCGCTACTGCGGACTGGCTCGGGGCGACTCGACAGGCTTCTTCAGCTTCATCAGTGCGATGCTGGTTCGGCGGGACGACTGGCTCGCTGCGGGACCGCAGGAGCAGTTCTTAGGAAGCTGCTGGATCATCGCCGCTCAACTCTGGGCGATGGCCCGTCACCGGCTCGTGCTGCGGTACGTTCCCGACCCGCTGCTGGCGGTGCGCCTGGAGAACGATTCGTTCCTGTCGCAGGGTCTTGTGCGGCGAATTGGCCTGAGCCTCGAGGGATTCCGCCAGGTGGCCGGTCAGTACCTGGGTGCTGACAGCCCCGCCTATCGACACGTTGAGCGCGTTTTGCATGCCGAGTTTCCGTTCTGGCACCTCATGCGGCTGCGCCGCGGGCTCTCCTCGGCCCAAGATCGCCAGGGCTTCGATCGCCTGATAAGACTGCATTACCACCACGGTGGTCTGCGTTCGCGTCTGGCCCGCACCCTGCTCACCAGCCCGGCCTGGGCTCAGCAGG
>CAIUHT010000666.1 GCA_903898975.1 uncultured Planctomycetaceae bacterium | reverse complement strand
GGGAGTCCGCCCGAAGTCGGTCATCCAGACCACCAGCGTGGTGTCGAGCAGCCCCTGCTGTTCGAGGTCGGCCAGCAGGGCGGGCAGCCCCACGTCGACGGCGGGCATCAGGCTCTTCTGCAGGGCGTTGAAGCAGTCCTGGTGATTGTCCCACGAAGGGTCGCTCACGGTCACGAACCGCACGCCGCTTTGAACCAGCCGCCGTGCCAGCAACAACCGCTGCCCCAGCCGGTTCCGCCCGTAGGCGTCGCGAACCTTCACATCTTCGCTCGCCAGGTCGAAGGCCCGCTTCGTTTCGGGGGCGGTGATCATGTTGAGCGCCGCCTTGTAGTGCTCGTCCACGGCGTCGAACGCCGCGGGCTGCAGGTCGGCTTTCCGCTGCAGGGCATCGATCCGCGCCAGCATCTGCTTCCGCCGGTCGACCCGCTGCAATTCCATGTTCAACGGCGGCGTAATGTCCCGCACGCTGAATTTCGCGTCGTTCGCGTCGGCGTGAATCTCGAACGGCATGTGCTCGAGTCCCAGCACCCCCGACGTCCCCCCGTTGAACGACCGGTCGACGTAAGACCCCAGCTGAATGAACGGCGGCAACGCCGACTTGAACCCCTGCTGCTGGCTGATCACCGACCCCACGCAGGGGTAGGTCAACGCCGGGTTGGGCAACCGGCCCGACATGCAGTACTGGTCGGCGAACCCATGGCTGCCGTTCTTCGGGTTCCAACCCCGCAGCAGCGAGTACCGTCCCAGCTCAGCCGCCAGCCGCGGACAGAGTTCGGTGAACTTCACCCCGGGGACCGTCGTGTCGATCACCCCGAACGGGCCTTTGACACTGATCGGCGCGGTCGGCTTGGGGTCGAGCGTGTCGTGGTGACTGGTCCCTCCCAGCGTCCAGATGAAGATGCAGTTCACATCTTTCCGGTCGGCGGCCGCCTGAGCCGCCCGGGCCTGCAGCCACATCGGCAGCGACACTCCCACTCCGGCCAAGCTGCCCAATTCGAGGAACGCCCTCCGGCTCAACCCGTCGCAGTCCCGAACCCGTCCCGCTTTCAGTGTCAGCATCGCCGTCTCGCCTTTCGAACCCGGTCTCCCCAGCGGGCTGTTGCCACCCCCCCGGGGAAGACTTCGCGACTTCTTTGCAGCCTCGCGCGACTTCCTTCGCCCCCCCGCTTAAAGGTCGGCGAACGGATCAACACCGGATGATACATCCCGCCAGGAACCCGCGCCAACCCCGCCACCGGTCGGACCGACTCGCGCCAGACCTCGCAAAGTCTGCCCGATCGGACTCCCCCGCACGCGGGTCCGCAGACTCTTGGCAGGGAGGGGCGGGTGCCGGGCGACTGGCGGGTGGCGGGCGGTCGGTGCTATTTTTCCCTCCCTGCGTTTCCTCTTGATACATCGAACGATCGACAGACCGCCGTGACCCGCTCCTCGAAAGCTCCGCTGCTCATCATCTTCCTGACGGTCTTCATCGACCTGTTGGGGTTTGGCATCGTGCTGCCGTTGCTCCCCCGCTACGCGAAGAGCTTCTCCGCGACCGGGTTGCAGCTGGGCCTGCTGATGGCTTCGTTCTCCATCATGCAGTTTCTCTTCGCCCCCATCTGGGGCCGCATTTCCGACCGCGTCGGCCGCCGGCCCATCCTCATCCTCGGCCTCGCCGGGTCGGCCCTGTTCTACAGCCTGTTCGGCTACTGCACCTCGCTCGGTCCGCAGGGGAAGCTCCTGGGCCTGGGAGTCCTCCCGTGGCTGTTCCTGTGCCGAATTGGGGCCGGCATCGCCGGAGCGACCATCCCCACCGCCCAGGCCTACATCGCCGATGTGACCGGCCCCGAGCAACGGGCCCGCGGCATGGCGCTCATCGGGGCGGCGTTTGGCATTGGGTTCACTTTCGGCCCGCTGCTGGGGGCGGCGTTTGTGCCGGGCGACCTTTCCGACCTCGGCCGTCCCGACCATCCCGTCGCCACCCAACTGCAACTCGATGACAGCCAGCGTGCCTCGCTCGCCCAGGTCACGCAGCGGTATCGCACCCAGCGGGTTGAACTGGGACAGCGGGGCGACCGCCGGAAACTCGACACCCTCCGGCAGGAACGCGACCGCGACCTGGTGGCGGTGATGAAGCCCGAGCAGCAGTCGCAGTGGCTCAAGCTGAACGCCCCCGCCAGCGCCCCGGGCTATGTCGCCGGGGTGCTGTCACTGCTCGCGCTCCTCTCGGCGATCTTCCTGCTGCCCGAGTCGCTCACCCCCGGATCGCAGTCAGGACACCGCGGCTGGTTCGACCTGACCAGCCTCAGGCAAGCCCTCACGCGGCCCAGCATCGGGCTGCTGCTGCTGACCATCTTCCTCACGACGTTCGCGTTCGCCCAGTTTGAAAGCACGCTCTCGCTGCTGACCGACTTCCTGGGGATGGCCGACCGGGCGAACTACCTGGTGTTCGCCTACATTGGGCTGGTGCTGTCGCTGAGCCAGGGGTTTCTCGTGCGCCGGCTGTTGCCCAAGCTGGGCGAAAACACCATGGCACTGGCGGGGACGGTGCTGATGACGGTGGGGCTGGCCGCGGTGGGCTGGGCGGGCCAGCAGGAATCGACCGGGCTGCTGTACGCGATCCTGCCGCTGTCGGTCGTCGGGTTCTCGTGTCTGAATCCATCCCTGCAGTCGCTGCTGTCACGGCGCACGGCGGCCGACCAGCAAGGGGGGGTGCTGGGGCTGGGGCAAAGCGTCTCGTCGTTGGCGCGCATTTTGGGTCCGGTCTTGGGGCTGACCCTCAGCGACCGCAACATCCTCTGGCCCTACTGGGTCGCTGCGGGCCTGATGCTCCTGGGCATGGGCCTGACGACCCGACTGGGAACGGAGAGCGGCGCGAAGGGGTGAGGCGACCGGTGGGCGGGGCGTGCGGAGCAAAGGCGACCCACCCGCGCCCGGACGTTGGCCTGAACCTGGAGACGTTCCCCCCTCTCTCCCGCGCGAGCCGCGCCGCCAAACACAGCCAGCACCGTTGCGGGGGTGGGATCAGGGGTGCATCG
>CAIUHT010000665.1 GCA_903898975.1 uncultured Planctomycetaceae bacterium | reverse complement strand
GGGGAACCGTGCAGTGGTGAGGCGTGGAGTTTCGGGGCGTTACCGGACGGCTCGCGCCGTACCGCTACAACCTGAGCAGCCGTGTGGCGATTGTCGACACGCCATACCGCATCCCAAACTCGACGACCGGGTCCGCCTGAGCTGCCAGTTCCCGCAGCTTGTCACAGTGTTCGGTGATGTCGGACTTCGTGCTGCGGGCTCCACGCTCTGGCCGAAAAAGTCCCGAAATCAAACGTCATCCCAACTACTTAAAGCAGCAGCGGATGTTTCAGCGACACAGTGCGCCAGTCATCGGAATCATGCCACAACGTTCAATGCTTCCCGATCCAGCTCACCTTTGTTGACGAGCGTCGTCCGCACCATTAGAGGCGACACGTTGAAATAGGCAGCGGCCTCTGCCAAGTCCTCATCGTCCGGATGATCCGTCTGGATTTTTGCCAACAGCGCATCAATCGGGCATAAGAGTTCCTGGGCAAAAGCCCGTTGAAACTGCTGTCTGGCTGTTTTCGCCTTCGTTGCTGGAAGGAGATGATCGCTGACGTGAAGGTGGTCTCCAATGAGTCTGGCGATGGAGAAGCGTCTGCTGGTGTTCCATGTACTATCGAAGTAAACATCAAATGTGCCCGCTGTTTCTGTCTGCAAGGCCAGCGGCATTGAGACCTGAGCCTTACTGCGATCATCGAAGACCGCAGGCGTGACCCTCAGCAGGTCCCCGAAGTCAATATCCGTGATTGGTTTTTCATCAAATCCCCACTGTGATCTCGCAATTCTCGCAAGCTTCACCCCAGTCTGCCATGGTCTTTCGCCTTCTGCGGGCTTCGGAAGCCCATGGATGCCGGGCAATACGGCACGGCAACCACCCACTGCCGGGGGAGCTTTGGATTTCGTGAGTTCCAGAATGTTTCGAAGCACATCAATAGTCGAGTCTCGGGAAACCGCTGCCACCTCCTCCACGGCTGCGACTCCCAGAGTCTTGCCATTTTCGAGCAACATTTCCAGGAGCAAGTCAGGTGCTTCATCCGGGTCAAATCCGCAGATCGCTTCCAGTTTGCGGCGCCGCGACATCGCGACATCCCGACGTTCCGCAAGAACTTCGTTCCAGACTGCGGGAAGCGTTTCGTCATGAAGGTTCAACGATTGCATGCGGGATAACACAGATTCGATAAACGCATCTACTTTTTGCTCAAACTCTGACGCGGAAATGCGTGTGTCAATTCGATTCAGGTATCGCACGGGCTCAATCGCTGTTGCCCTGTCGCCTGGTCTTGAGGCAATAGCCAGAGAATTGCCATCACTGGCGAAAAGCACGTTTGGCCAAACGAAGCCACCACCGACGCTGGCCATGCTATGGGCCATTCGCCAGTCAGGGTTTTCCCGCCAATCCTGAATTTCCGGCTCCCACCGGAGCCGCCACCAATTCGCTGCAAACCATGCAGCTAACTGATACGCACTGGCCCGAAGATGGTTTCTCACTGTGCGCGCTGACCGATCCTCAAGCCTTGTCAGATATTCGTCACCGATTGAAACGCCAATGTCGGCGTAGAACGCTCGTTCCAGGTCGCTGCCGACGTCTTTGCCGAGCCAGTTGTGCTCAATGCTTATCAGCTTGCTCATTGGCTGTCACCCATTTCTTAAGAACCTTGTCCCGGAAAGGATCAGCTGAAGGCATTGGGTAGCCGTGATATGTACCAGTTTGAGCATTCTCCAATTGCGCTTCCAATGGCTGGCCGTCACCCGAAACAGCCCAGATATTCTGCGGAAAACCATTGCGAACCTGTTCGCTTACCAATCCGCGAAGTACCCCCTGTTTCAAAAGGCCCAAAGCGAGTTCACGGCTGAAAATGTTCGCCCCGTCACACAGTGTTTTGTCCGCACGGGGACTGGCCGGAGGCGTCAGGCCAAAGTCTCCTGGATTGCTCTTGTGCTCTGCGTTCCCTCCGTAGCGCACCCGACCGGCAACGAGATTCAAGTTTTCTGTGGTTGATGCCACGGCGAAGTCGCGTTTCGGATTGAAGGATTTGCGTCTTGTGAACATCAATTCGCCACTGCCCCTGCAGAGAAGGATGGTTTAACCACCGGAACCCTCTTGCGAGTCCGCTTCAGTCAGGCGATAGACTGTTGCAGAAACGACTGCTTAGCAGCCGCTGGGGTAGCGATGGTAATTGGAGCATCAAAATCGATTGACATTGATGGTGTGCCTCAGGGCATCGTTTTCGACACTCTGTATACTAACAGATCTGTTGAGGTTTTCACAAGTTTTTTGGTCCGACTGAGCTGGAAAACAGCGTTCGTAGTTTCTTAGCGTACGGTGGAGACTCGAGTCAAAACTTCGAAAACGAGGAGGCTTCCCCCCCCCCGAACGAGGCCGGTTTGTTAACTCTGAGAGGGGTGTTCTGCAGAGACACCGAGAGTTGGAGCGGCGATTTTGGGGGTGTCGGTGGAGAACCGGCGGGTTGCGATCGGACCCCGGAACCTGGTTCTGCGAACAGAGAGTCGCTGCGGGGGGACTCGATCTGTTGGAGAAGGCGAAAACACTGGGAAAAACAAAAACGCCGAGAGGG
>CAIUHT010000664.1 GCA_903898975.1 uncultured Planctomycetaceae bacterium | reverse complement strand
TTCTGGCAGACCAGCTCGACCGTCAAACCCGGCACGCTGCTGCTCGACGAGACACCCTCCCCGGGCAACACCGTGGCGACCGACGCGCCATCCCCCTGGTCAAGCGTCGGCTCTGGGTGGCACAGCGCGGAAAGTGCTAACTGGCAGCGGTTCGTTATCGACCAGGGAACCGACCCGCACGGGCAATTCACCCAGTCGCATTATGTCTCTCAGTCCGCTCGCGAGGAGCGGACCCTGGCCCTCTCGGCCACCGGCGACTGGTACACCGCTTCGGGGACTGCGGAAGCCCTCTCCACCCGCGGTTCCCGCCTCGATTATGACGGCGCCTCGGCTCCCACCAGCACACTGAGCCTCTTGGGCGGACTGGTGACTCTGCAATATGCCGGCACTCTCTCGGAAGAGGGCTACGCCTATGACGGGGAGGGAGTCTTCGCCGAATGGACGTTTGATCCACTCGCCCAGGAATGGGCTGAGCCCGACGTCGGCTGGCTGGGGGAGAGCGGTGTCGAGCATTCGGCCGAGGAGAGTGGAACGTGGAGTGTCACCGCCGGGCCATTGACGGGGCAGCTGGATTCCCGCCGGGAATTGAGCTGGGTCGAGCACGAGCAATCCCGCTTCAGCGAGGCTGTAGGCTGGCGAGGCGGTGCCCACACCGACGAGTTCGATCGTTCCGAGAGCGACGTGAACTTCAGCGGACAGCTCACGCTGGATGGGCTGGTGCACCAGTTGAACCTGGAAGGGAATGCGGCTCGTGACTGGGCGGAGAGCACGCAGTGGACGCTCACGCCGGACCAGCGCTGGGTGCAGGCGGGCGGGGACCTTGAGCGGGACGAGCAGTCGGAATCCACATTCCGGATCGTCGCCTCCAGCACCCGGACTCTCGCCGACGGCAGCGAAACGGAACAGCGCGGACAACTCCGCAAGTCGCAGTCCGAGGTCTGGGACCGCTTGGAGTTCGATCCCACCGCAACAGTCGCCAGTCCCGGCGCCGCGGAGAGCGTGCCGCCCGTAACAGAGGATGATGGCGAAGAGACAGCCTCGGGCTCGGCCGACGAACCGTCCAACCCCGAGGACGGCAGCCAGGCCGACTCCTCCGCCGCGGAAGATGATGCGAATACCTCATCGCTCGCAGGGGATCGTCTCGCCCCCACCCGTGGGGCCTGGCGGCAAGTCGAGGGTCGCCATGCGCAGCGCGGCGAATCGGTCGATTGGATCGAGCTTTCCACGCAGGGCACTTATCAGACAGCCTGGGAGACCGACGGCACCTGGTCCTCGACGGCGACCGACAACCGGACTGAAAACTGGTGGATTGAACGCGTTTTTGAAGAGGAAACATCCGACTGGCGAGCCGCTGGGCGGGCCAGTTCGCTGCGAGAACTGCGGCAACGGAGCCTCTGGCAATCCGACTCCGAACTGCCTGACAATGCCACAACCGACGCAGTCGCCGATTCCAACTCCGCCTTGACCGGTTCGTACTCCGAGTCGGGCCTGGTGGAGCAATCGCTGGTCTATGACGGGTCGGCCCGGCTCACCTCCGCTGGCTGGTCGAGCACGCTCACCGCCACCGCCTCCTCGCAGATCGAGGCCGAGGCCCGGCTCGATTACGCCACCTCCTGGAGCGACACCACCGACCTCGGCTCGCTCTTGGGGACCACCACTGGGTTCGCCGAGTGGAGCTGGAACGCGGAAACCACCCTCACCGCCGAACTCGATCGCAGTGGCCCTGCAGGCAAACCGGTCTGGCGCGGCGTGCTGGGGGAAGGCTCGGCACACTGGCTGGCGTCGGGCGAGGCGTCGTTCAGTGGCACCGGAGCGGTGTCGCAGTCGTTTGACGACGGTTACGGCACAGCGACCGGGACGCAGACCCGCCGCGGGGAGGTACGCTGGCAGGAGGAATACGACGAAACTCGCGAGTATCTCGCGGAGGAGCAGCGGTTCGAGATTGTGGGCGAGGGTGAGGGAACCGGAACGGGGATTACTCGCTCGACTCACGCGCTCTCTGGGCAGACCGGGGACGCCAACAACGGCAGCCAGTTGGTTGTCGCGGGCGAGGCGGAGGATCGCTGGAGTGCCGACTGGGAGTGGTCGGCGGACGGGACCTGGAGTTCCTTCCTGCACGAGTGGGGGACGCGACAGCAGACCGGGACGCTGACGAAGAAGACGAAGGTCCAGACCACGGCGCAGCCAACCGCCGCATCGACCACCGGAACCATCTCGACCAGCTCCGAGGGAAGGTTTGTCGAGGTCCAGCGGGAGGATGGTGCGTATTCAATCGAGACGGAATGGCGGGGAGACTGGGCGGGGTCCGCATGGACGCGGGAGGCGGAGAGCCGGGCGGAGGGCAGCCGGGGAGCGGAATGGACGGGCAAGGCGGTGGTGTCGTGGGACACGAAGTACGACGACGGGACATTGACCCGGACCGACGTGGGGAGCGACACGGTCGAGAGTCGGCGGACCGAGAATTCGACGTGGGGAGTCTTCACGACCGCGACAACACGCAGCGACGGCTGGGGGCAAGGGCGAACAACGCGAGAGGGGACAAGGGGTGCGGGCTGGAGCCTGACCCGCACGGTTCAGAATGACTGGACGGAGACCCGCAAATCGGCCCCCAGTTCAAGCTGGGGCGGCGGTGGCAGCACGGGCTCGACTGGGTACACCGCCCCGACCACAAAAAAGAGCGGCAGCACCAGCAGCCAGACGCAACTGGGCGAGACCGCGACACCTGAAAGTTGGGGCACCACGGTCAGCTGGACAACGGCGGCGATCGCCGTTCCCGGGGATGCAGGAGCGGCGGACGGGGCCACAGCGGCGGACCCACCCGTCCTCGGTGCGATCGATCTCGAAGCAGTGTTCGGCGTCCTCAGGGAGCCGGTGAACTCCGAGGAAGAAGCGGCAGAGGACGAGGCTGAAGAGGCGGACGACTCCGCTGCCGACGCAGCTGTCGACTCGGACACCGACGCGCCAGGTGAGGAACCGGCGGAGAGTTCGAGTGGGACGATACTGGCCAGTGAGGTGCCCGACTCATCGGTGGCGGATGAACGCCAGCAGAAGTGGGATCGGATCAAGGCGAATCTGAAGTCATTCCTCCGGCAGTTCACTGTTGGGATGACGTTAGATGAGCAGGCTCGTGCCGGTCGGGGAGTGTTCACGGGATTTCTGGGGGCAGCGGCGGACACGGCGAAGGGGGCGTGGTGGCTGGCAGGCAAGGGAGTTCAGTATTCGCCTCTGGGGGTCTCGGTTCACTTTGTCGCCGGCTATGCGCTCGACTACGACTGGCGGACCGCCTACCTCGAGGACTTCGACGCGGTACGGGGGGGCATTGAGGGAGCGATCGCGACTGCAGAACGGGTTCGGGGTGTGCTGGAGCAGATCGGAGGCCACGGAGGCGAATTCCTGGTCGCCTACCTGATGAACGATCAGGACGCCCTGGCGAAGTTCAGCGTG
>CAIUHT010000663.1 GCA_903898975.1 uncultured Planctomycetaceae bacterium | reverse complement strand
GGACTGTGTCCCCCCCGCGTGTGACGACAAGCCTGCGGCACCTCGATCGGAAACGGGGGAGGTCGCGGTCCTGTTCCCGGGGCCGACCATTGGAGCCGCGGAGGTGTGCCTCGCCGCCGGACCGGCAGGGAAAGCTTCGGCATGCGAGAGTGGGTTGGCGAGTGCCGAGACAGCCACACCGGTGCTGCTCGTGCCTGTGCCCGTGACCGGTTCCGTTGCCGTGCCAGTCCCGGTGGCAGCGGGCTTGGGGCTGAGGCGGGGTTCGGGGGGCTCGCAGCCAACCGCCTCTGCCGCCTGCCGAAGCGGGGCGCGAAAGCGAGACTGCAGCAACTGGAGCACAAACGGGTGGGCGGCTTCGACGCGGAGGCGTCCCCCCTGGTACGTGCACTCGATACGCGACTTAAGCAGCGACTCGAAGTTGCGAGCACCCACCAGGTTGGCGAAGGCCTGTTCGAACTCACCTGCGACGGCAGTCCCTTCGACGCCCGGGGCGATCGACGGCTGAGGGCCTGCCTGGGTCAGCGCTGAGGGACCACTCGAGAGACCGGCGGGCGATTGTTCCGCCAGGGGGGTGGCATGGGCGGCATGAGGGCCGCGGGTGTGTGTTGAGGCAGTTGCCGCATTGCTGTCCTCCGGGACCACGAATCCTGAAATCGGATCGGGTTGCATCGTGCCACCCCCAGTCTATACAGCGAATGCGTTCTGGTCGGGCTCGCGTGGGGACAGCCCCATCTCCAGGCGCGGGACACACCGCGCCTGAGGCTGCGGCTGACAAGCCCATCCAGTGGAGACGCAGGACAATCCCGTCGCGCCAGCGCCGCTCTTCAGCACGTCGCCGCACACACGGTCTGTCAGTAAGAAACTCCTCCCGGTCACACCACCGACGGGCACCAGAAACCCCGCACCAGGGATTTCACCGCCAGGTTGCAACCGGTCCCAACTCACTCGGTAGGCCAGAGAATAACCGGGGCAATCGGGAAGTCAAACCAAAAAAACACAGACGGGGACGAGATTATGAAACTGCTGAAAAACCCCGGGAAAAGTCCCCGCAGCAACCCCTCTTTCCACGACCCCGTCCGGCGGTTTGGGGATCATGTGTGGAGTCTCCCGGCATCGTATTCACACGCGCTGATTCCTGCACTCGCGCAGCCATTCGATCGGATCGAAGTCGGGACGCGAGCCGAAGGTGAGAGCCAATCAACAACAGCCAGAGGCGTCCTGGTGTGGACACGTTGGAGAACGCTGTGCGGGTCGCGGTCACGGTGCCGTGACTCGTCGAAACTCGCTTGTCGCGAAACGCGACAGAGAGGCCCGCGCGCCATTGAGGGACTTTGCCAGCATGGAACGTGTCTGCGACACATCTGTCGCCGTCTGACCTGTTATCGAACCGCGTCTCCCGGGAGCGGATCACACAACTCGCGTCCAACAGGCCGCATCCCGAGAGGTGTCGCCCATCGCTCGTTCATGTCCCTGTGCTGGTGATGGCGTGTGACGTCGCTGTGAAGCCAACGCAGCGATGCAGCCAGCTCGTGTCGCCATGGTCACGATCAAGGGTGAGTGGCCGGTCGGGAATCCCCGGGATTCAGCGACAGCAGCGCGGGACACCGGCTCTGCTTGCAGGACTCAAGTCGCGGCGCACAGCCGGTTTTCTTGCGTGATCTGCTGACCGTTTGCGAAAGACCGGGTGGGCAAAGGTCCCGGTGTGTTCGGACTGCCGTACCCCGGTCGCACCAGAGTGCCGTCGGTGCGCCGAGCGATGCCCTCATGAGGTCGTCACCAGGCGGCTCACCGCTCGGGCCGCGGGCTCTCAGCGGTCGCGACGCGGGCGCGACTTGCGGTCGTTCGGCCCGGGTTTGCGTTCCATCGGGTTGGGTTTCTCGGC
>CAIUHT010000662.1 GCA_903898975.1 uncultured Planctomycetaceae bacterium | reverse complement strand
TGGGCCGGTTCTCCATCAACTGGCAAAGTGCCCTGAATATCAGCCCACAGGTCTTCCCATTCCTCCTCACCCCAGGAGTAATCCCGTTGAAAGCGTGGTATACGGTAAGTCAGGCCATGGCCAAGCAGTTGCCGATAAGTATGGTTTTCGGTGTTGAAATTGGTGGCTGCCATCTCAGCCTCCTGTTCCGGATAGTTCGATAAACAGCGAGAATACTTCCAGCAGCGAGAGGCGACCTCCCCGGTCACCGGACAATCTGGTTTGGCGCGCTGCCGATCAGGGCTCCACGGTCCTTATCCGGCTCTGCCATTGCCGTTCCCGTGCATAAGTTTAATTTCAAATGACACAACCGGCGATTATCCCATAAAGCGGCGAGGCCGACCAGTCAGAGCCCTGCTCGAATGTCGAGAGTCCTGAGGGAATGACGAGCGAGGATCAGCCACTCATTGACAGCCAATCCCGACAAGTCCAAATGGTTATTATGTGATTTTGAATAAGGTTAGCGCAATTTCCACAGCCACCTGAGCCCCACCTGTATTATAATCACCGGCGGGTGGAGACAGGTCAGCGACAAGCCCTCGGAACGCCCAGCCAAACAGGTCAACTCCCTCTGCCCCCAAGCCCCAATGATGAGGGACATGCTCTCGGATCATGGAATGGTGATGTCACCGCCACGGTGCATCGAGTCCCCTTCCGGGTTGTGTGCGGCAGTGCCCGGGAGGCTCCTGTCTTTGGCGAGAGTGTTTGCCCCCCCCCGGGAGGCTTGCTGAGCATCAGATGGTCAATAAGCGGACGACGACCGCACGGCCTCTGCAAAGAGGATCCGGCGTAGCATGCCGTGGGCGGTGGTTGCCTCCAACAACGAATCATCGATCAACGGACGTGCCGAGAGTCAGCGGCCGGATGGAGTGGGGTGAACGAGCACCAATGAGCAATCTCTTCTTCGAAAAGCCAATTCTCAACTCTCCCTACGAGAGGCCGACGCGCCATTGGGAGCTTGACCCAACGGGTCAGCCGACCCAGCAGATCCTCCCGATGCGTCGACCTGCCGACTTCATCATCCCGATCCCGAAACCACGGAAGCAGAAGGGCAATGGCACTCAGGATTCCCTGGTCTTCGATGAAGGGCATGGTCTCTCCACCCAGGATCAACGCTACGACCACATAGCAATCATCAATGACCTTCGCGACGAAGTCAGCAAGTGGCGTCAGTTGCGGGATCCGGCGACGTGGAACGTCACGCCGGAGACGGCGCGGCTGCTCCAGCACTGGAGGCATCACAGTTTCAGCGGAGTGAGGCCGTTCTTCTGCCAGGTTGAAGCGGTCGAGACGACGATCTGGCTGACTGAAGTGGCTCCACAGATTGGCAAGGTCGGGCAGAGATTCATCAACCACCTCGCGAGGGTCAACGATGAAGCCAACCCGGACCTCTCGCGGCTGGCCCTCAAGCTGGCAACGGGAGCGGGCAAGACGACCGTCATGGCGATGTTGATTGCGTGGCAGGCGATCAATGCCGCGCGACGACCGACGTCGAAGAAGTTCACCCGTGGCTTTCTGATTGTTGCGCCGGGCCTGACTATTCGTGACCGGCTGCGCGTGCTGCAACCACATGCTCCTGACAGCTACTACACTGGCCGCGAGCTGGTCCCGAACGACCTGATGGGGGACCTTGGGCGCGCAAAGATTGTCATCACCAACTTTCACGCCTTCAAGCTGCGGGAGCGGAGCGAGCTGTCTAAAGGGGGCCGAATGCTGCTTGAGGGGCGCACGGGGGCACCGCTCAACACGCTGGAGACAGAGGGGCAGATGATCCAGCGGGTCATGCCCGACCTGATGGGGTTGAATAACATCATGGTCATCAATGATGAGGCGCACCACTGCTACCGCGCGAAGCCCGGCGAACCGGAGGACGAGCTCAGGGGTGACGAGAAGCGGGAGGCCGAGATCCAGAATCAGGCAGCGCGGCTGTGGATCTCGGGGTTGGAAGCGGTCAACCGCAAGCTGAAGGTGGCCCGTGTTGTTG
>CAIUHT010000661.1 GCA_903898975.1 uncultured Planctomycetaceae bacterium | reverse complement strand
TGGCCGACCTGCTGATTCCTTCGGTCCTGATCGGCCTGATGTTCGGCCGGGTGGGCTGCCTGATGCATGGGTGCTGCTATGGAGACTACAGCGAATTGCCGTGGTCCATCGAGTTCCCCCGCGACAGTGCCCCCTACCTGACCCAGGTCTTCCGTGGCTTTTTGTCAGACGACATGTCGGCGCCCCGCAGCCTGCCGCTGCATCCAACACAAATCTATGACGCCCTGAACGCCCTCGCGATCGCCCTGTTGTGCTGGCTGGCCTACCCCTACCGCCGCCGGGACGGCGAGATCACCGCCATGGCCGCGCTGCTGTACCCCATCAACCGGATCGCGATCGAGTTCCTGCGGTGGGACGAAGCCGGGCAGTTCGGGACGCGGTTCACCATCTCGCAATGGGTGAGTGCCGGGCTGATTGCTGTCGCCACGCTGGTGCTGCTCCAACTTTCCCGCCTGCCTCCACGCCTGCGTCCCCTGGTGACCCCCGGCTACAGTTCCCCGACTTGAAGCGTCGCCCGTCCCTGATGCCGTGGACGCTCGACAGACCCCACGCTTCCCGGATTCGTCACTGCGCGGGCGCGACCCGGGTCGCGAAAGACACGCCCGTCAGCCAGGTGCTCCCCGGGGGAAGCGAACACGTTCGATCTCCCGCCGCCCCGAGTTTTTCCACCACAGGTTCCATGCCCGACACCACCCCCCTCAGCCCGGAACAACTCCAGCACGAACTTGCCACGCTCCCAGGCTGGGAGGTGCGGGAGGGCTGGTTGCGAAAGACCTACCAGACGCCCGGGTGGCCACAAACGCTGCTGCTGGCCAACACCATTGGCTATCTCTCCGAGGCGGCGTGGCACCATCCCGACCTCTCCCTGGGCTATGCGCAGCTGACAGTCAAACTTCAGACGCACAAGTGCCGGGCGATTACCGATCTCGACACAGCACTGGCCCGCAAGATCGACGAAGTCGTGTTGTGGCGGCCCGAGCCGGGCTCCCCCCTGGCGGGCTATCCCAAGAAGTGGATACAGGCATGAGTGGCGAACTGGAGAGCGTGGCGAGCCGTGCACGGCCTCGGCTGGCGATCACGCTGGGAGATGTCGCGGGGGTGGGTCCCGAGATTGTCGCCCGCTGCTGGAATGAGTCCCTGCTGTCGATCTGCGAGCCTGTTGTGGTTGGGCACCCGGTCGTCCTGGCGCGTGCCGGGGCACTGGTGAATCCTCGGCTGCAGATCGCGCCGGTCGACGCACTGGACGAAGTGGAACCGTCGACGACGGTCATTCCCTGCTGGAATCCCGCGGACGACGAAGTCGCCGATGTTCCGCTGGGGCGGAACGATGCCCGGGCCGGACGGGCCGCCTACGAGTGGCTCAAGGCGGCCTGCTGGGCCGCCCAGGCGGGAGCGGTGGATGGCATCGTCACCGCCCCGCTCAGCAAGGCGGCCATGCATCTGGCTGGCCTGAACTATCCCGGGCACACCGAGATTCTGGCTGAACTGTGTGGCGTGACTGACTTCGCCATGATGCTGTACCTGCCACGCCCCACGGGCCGCGGGCTGGGGGTCGCCCACGTCACGCTCCACACGGCGATCCGCCGGGTGCCCGACCTGCTCACGCCCCCCCGCATTGTCGATACCACCGCCCTGCTGGGAACCTTCCTGTCTCGCCTGCCCGGGCCGCCGCCGCGACTTGGGGTCTGTGCGCTCAATCCGCACGCCGGTGAAGGGGGGCTGTTTGGCGATGAAGAGTCCCGCATCATTGCCCCGGCGGTCGAGCAACTGGCGGCCGCGGGCTGGAATGTCAGCGGTCCGTGGCCGGCGGACACGCTGTTGAAGCGGGCGTGGGAGGGCGAGTTCGACGGCGTTGCGGCGATGTACCACGACCAGGGGCACATTGCCCTCAAGCTGGTCGGCTTCCAGCGGGCGGTCAACGTGACACTGGGCCTGCCCATTGTGCGGACCAGCCCGAGCCACGGGACGGCCTTCGACATTGCCGGGCAGGGTCGTGCCGCTCCCGACGGGCTGCGCGAAGCGATTCAGGTCGCGGCTTGGCTCGCCAGCAATCCCGCCCCGACTCAGCCCCCGGCATAACGCAGGTACTCTGAGGCCGCCTGGTCCCAGGAGAAATTTGCCTCGAGGTGGTCGAGCCCCGCCACCAGCAGCTGGGCGTATTGTTCGGGGCGACCGGCGACCTCGGCCGCCTGCTCCAGGGACTCGACCAGTGACTCGACCAGCGACTGAAACAGCGGCAAATCCCGGCGGGCCCGCCAGCGGTCGGGCTTGGGCCGCGTGCCGGTCCGATTGATCTCGCGCCAGTCGGCCAACTCGCTGGGCAGGCCATCGACTTCGTGGAATAAAAACCCGGTCGCTGCCGCGGCTGAGGAATGCACGCGTTCGACACGTCTCGCGACCGCGGGGGCCAGTCCTGGCGGTCCCGATCCCGGCGATCGAATGGGCCCGCGGACCTGGTGGCCCGCTGCCAGGCGTGGGGCTCCCTCTGCCGGCGACGAGGTCATCTTCGAAGTTCGCTCGAGATCGGCGCGGGCCTCGCCGGCGGAAGGGAGCCCGGTCCCCCGCCGCGTCCAGGGGACAATCTGCTGAAGAATGCCTCCGGTGGCCCGCCCAATCCCCACGGTTCCATTCAGGTAGAACTCATTCGCCATTCCGAAGGGCTCATACAGCGAGGGCATGAGCCCACAGGTCGCCCCCCGCAGCGCCTGCACGAAACCCGCGGTGAAGCGGAAGGGAAAGACCAGCACTCCCCGCGGAAAGTCCTCGGCCAGTTCGCGCAGAAACTCGACCGCCTCCAAGCCTTCGTCGGACGGTATCGGAAAGAACACAAACCGTCCGGGACGCTGCTGCTCGAGCCAGGCGCGGGCCGCGCCGGCGGCGACGTCGTAGCCCTTCTGCCGACCGTCGTCCCGCCCGGCCATCACAAACAGAGGCGACGCATCGCGGGCAAACCGGGTGAGGTCCCCCCAGACGGGTTGAGTTGCGTCGGGCCGCAGGTCGTCGAGTGCCCGCAGGAAGGCCAGTTGCTGTTCCTGCTTCCAGAGTACCAACGGGGCGGGGTCGCCGGTCCGGGCCGCGGTCAACACGGGCTCGGGAATGGCCCGATCGGTGAACAATCCATTGTCGATCCCCACCAGGCGCGGTCCCAGCAGGCCGCTCAGGTGGGGGGCCAGCACCTGGGCCTGGAACGGGTCTTCCACGAGGTCCCGTGCAAACTGGGTCGAGACGGTGAAGACGGGCCATTCACACAGCCCTAACGCCCGCTGCAAGACGGTCTCTCCCGGGCAGGCGTGCGGAGCCAGTCCCGCGGATGTCAGTCGCGCTGCCGAAACCGCGACGTCGTAACTGTTGTGCAGCGTCAGGAACATCCGCGGCCGCGCGGTCTGACCGGCGACCGCCAACGCCACGGTCGCCGCCTCCCAGTCTTGCAGCAGGAGCGTCCAGGGTGCCCCCGGCTGCAGCACGCGAATGGCCCGGGCCACCGCCGCCCCGAAGAACAGGCTGTCGCGCAGCAGTTTCTCGGGCGAAACGTCGTAGGGATGCCGGGCACCGGCGAAGAAGGTGGGGTCCTCGGGACGCACAAACAGATGTGGCGCGGGTCCATCGTGCCGCAGCAGCTGCACGGGAATTGTCCGCCCCTCGAACGCGACCCCCACCGCCCCCACCACCGTCGTCGCCAGGCCAGTCAAGCGCGGCAGCCGGTGATGGTAGGGGGTGAAGACCAGTGCCGGACTTCCCGCGAGGGCCGACATCCGACCGGGCAGCCGCCCCAGGACCGCGGCAATTCCCCCGCACGGGCTGTACGCCGTCTCGTAGGTGACAAAGGCCAACACGCGAACATCTCCCGGGGAACCACGCCACTGCCCCGGAATCGAGGGCAGCCTGCCAAAGTTCCGATTCTACCGCACCGACCGGGCTTGAGGCACGATCACGGCCAGACGCCTCCTCAACGCGGACCGCGGCAAGCGGGCAGGTGGGTGACACCCCACAAGAGCCGAACCCCTGGAAGCGAGCGTGCGGCAACAAGGGGAATAATCGCCCGGGAACAATCGCCCGGGAACAATCGCCCGGGAACAATCGCCCGGGAACAATCGCCCGGGAACAATCGCCCGGGAACAATCGCCCGGGAACAATCGCCCGGGAACAATCGATCGGCAACAATCGATCGGCAACAATCGATCGGAAACAATCGATCGGGAGCAATCGATCGGGAGCAATCGCTCCGCACCAACCGCCTGGGGCCCGGCGTTTCAGGACGCAGGCCTCCTGTCTCATCAGCGCGGACCGGACCAGGGAGGCCGATTTTAGCCGAGGCCCGCCGCAGGTGGGCGACTAAGGCTGCACACTCCAGCTCAGTTGCCCGGTGGTCAGTCCCGCCCAGAGGTTTTCGATCGACATCTCAATCATGCGGCGGCGGGTGCGGTTCGAGGCGCTGCCCAGGTGCGGCGCGATCACCAGGTTGTCGAGGCCCAGCAGCGGATGATTCCGAGGCAGAGGCTCAGGGTCGGTCACGTCCAGACCGGCACCGGCGATCCACCGTTCCCGCAGGGCGACCAGCAGGGCCTCGGTCTGCACGACCGGCCCGCGCGCCATGTTGATCAGAAACGCTGAGGGCTTCATCCTCCGCAGTTGCGGCTGACCAATCAGCCCCGTGGTCTGGGGCGTCAAGGGGCAGTGGAGCGACACGAAGTCGCCCTGGGCCAGCAGTTCGTCCAGCGAGCACCACACCACGCCCAACTCGCGTTCCGCCGCGGTGTCGCGATGGCGATTGTGGTAGAGAATCCGCATGTCGAA
Organism: uncultured Planctomycetaceae bacterium; assembly: GCA_903898975.1. Taxonomy (GTDB): domain Bacteria; phylum Planctomycetota; class Planctomycetia; order Planctomycetales; family Planctomycetaceae; genus UBA10511. The sequence continues at coordinate 1,343 of CAIUHT010000661.1, read as the reverse complement.
CCCGCGAGCCCGTTGGGCCACCTGCCGACCAATTCGCCCGAGGCCCACAATTCCCAGCGTGCTGCCCGAGACTTCCGAGCCAATCCACATCGCCGGGTCATAGTGCGTGAACTCGGGCCCCCGCGCAAAGTGGTCCCCCACCACCACGTTGCGAGCCACCGCCAGCAGCAGGGCGAAGGTCATGTCGGCGGTGGAGGCGTCGAGACAACCGGGGGTGTTGCCAACGGGAATCCGGCGGGCGGCACATGCCGCCACGTCGATGTGATCGACCCCGACTCCGTGGTTGGTTACCACCTTGAGGTTGGGGAATCGATCGAGCAGCGGCCCATCAACGCGGGGGTGCCCGTAGGTGATGAGGGCGACAATTCGACGGGCGTCGGCACTGCTCGGCTCAGTGGTCCAGGGAACCACCTCCACGTCGGGCCCAAGCAGTTCGAGGAACAGCGGGGGAAGTCCATCTCCCATCACGACAGCGGGGGGCACGCGAAGGCTCTCCAGAATAAGTGGGGCAGGTCGAGAATCAGCCCGGGCGACGTGGGCAGTTCACCGCGAGGGGAATCGTGGAACTGACGATCATGGGGGCAGTCGACTTCCGACCGACATGTCATTGGCAGTCGAGCCCACCCCCAGGCTGCCTCACGTTATTGAGCCAGAGACGGTTTCGCAATTCGCTCATCAAAACGGGGCGGAACCAGCAGTGGTCGGCACAGCCCTCGCCCCGGTGGCCCGCTGAACCGGTGCCACAGCGTCGGCGCTGCCCGATGGAGCAGTGTGATCTCGAAGCGCAAAAAAACTCCCGCCTGCCGGAGTTGGCAGACGGGAGTTCTGTTCGGAGTGAATGGTGATCTGCGCCGACCCACAACGGCGTCACGATCACTTGACTTCCGAGGTCCCGAGACCGTTGGGACACAGTTCGGAAGGAAACGACTTGCAGCTCTAGAGAGCGGGGCGGGGACGTCCCTGCCCGACGGGTTGAAGACCCACGACTTCAGTCCCAGCCGCCCTGCACTCAGCGAAACCGCAAAAACTACCGCCCCACGCAGTAGTTGCCGTAGCAGCGAATGAACCGAATCTGGGGCATCAGGGCCCGGTGGGCGGGGGAATTCTGCCAGGCCACCTGGGCCTGCTCTGGGGTCGCCAGTCCGGCGCCGTTGAAGAAGATCACTTCCGCACCGCGGTAATTCGGATCGTGCCGGAAGACGCGAGAATTGTGCATCTGGATGGCGTAGTTGTAGGCCCCGTTGTCGGCCAGGCAGCTACCGGTCAAGACGAACATGGCCAGCACGAACGACAGAACACGCTTCATGAAGAACCTCTTGGTGTAGAGAGTTGGAACAGACCTT
>CAIUHT010000660.1 GCA_903898975.1 uncultured Planctomycetaceae bacterium | reverse complement strand
GATGTACCAGAGCGCGATCTTGAAGATCACGAGGATGATCACCCCCGCCACCAACCCCCAGATCAGCATCGCGAAGGCTGCCGAGAGTGTGGCCAGTGCCCGCCGGGCCTCCGCTTCGAACTGCGGGCTCAACCGGTGCAACGTCTCGGGAATTGTCCCCGAGGCTTCAGCCACCTCCAGCATCTGCAGGTATTCGTCGGGGAACAGCCCGGATTGGGCGAGGGCCAGCGTCAGTTCATCCCCCTCCTGGATCTGCTGGATCATGGGCCCGGCGGCCTGCTGAAAGGCACCGTTGCCCGAGGCCCGCAGGCTGAAGTCCAGCGACTTCATCAGCGACATCCCGGTCTGTTGCGTCAGCCCCAGGGCCCAGGAAAACCGGGCGATCGCAAACGATCGCAGGCACTTGCCCACCACGGGAATCTTCATCAGCAGCGAGTCCACCATCCGCTTCTGCTGGAACGTTTCCGAGAGCAGGAAGTAGCCTCCCACCAGGCCGAAGATGGTTCCAAAACAGATCGCCAGGAACGTCAGCGCGCCTGAGGGGCCCAGCAGGCCCAGCCCCAGGATGTCGATCGGCTTGCCGTTGGCTGGGGTGATGAGCCCCAGCACCAGGATCAGCCCCGCGATGATCAGGATCGCGGCGAACAGCTGCAGCACGGGCATGAAGATCGCCCCCAGGAAGGCCCGGCGGAGCTTGATCAGGTTCTCGTAGTGCCCGGCCAGCCCGCGCAGAATCTCGGGGAGCGCACCGGTGTTCTCTCCAATCGTCACCATGTCGACCAGCAGGGGCGGGAAGTATCCCTCCCGGCTCCGCAACGCCTCGCTGATCTCGGTTCCCTGCTTGATCTGGGTGCGGATCTCGCCCAGGTGCTGCCGACAGCGGGCATCCCCCGTCTTCTTGGAAACGGTGTCGAAGGCCTTGAGCAGGGGGACACCAGCGTCGAGCAGCGTCGCCAGGGAATTGCAGAGGGCGGCGGCAGTCTTCGCGGGCAACCGCGGCGTGAAAATGGAGAACAGCCCGGCCATCTCGGTCACCACGCAGAGAGTCCACCGCGGCAAGACCAGCGGCGTTTGGAAGCCGGGGGAGATCCCGACCGTTCCACTATATCGGTCACGGGTGGGGAGCGGGAATTGGGCGGTGCCACAGCCCTTCCCCTGGCGACAGTGCGGGGAAGTTTCCCACCGGCCGATTCGCCACGAGCCCCAGCCACTTCCGGGGCCGGTTATTGTGGCCCCACCTGTTGGCACGCGACCCGCTGAAGGAAAACGGGGGACTCGCCAACAGTTGCTGGGTGAGCGTTTCGCTGCTAGACTCTCTGTCTCTGAGGAGAGATGGCAGAGTGGTCGAATGCACCGGTTTGCTAAATCGGCGTAGAGGTTTTTCCTCTACCGCGGGTTCGAATCCCGCTCTCTCCGCTCACAAGCCACTCAGGATGCCATCCGAGTGGCTTTTTCTTTTGATGCAGGTTTTTGTGCAATCAGGGGCGTGTTGAACGGGGCGCCGGTTCTGTCTGGCGCTGGTTCTGGTTGGTGCCGGTTCAGCTGGGGGGGCGTGCAATACTCCGCAGCCGATTCTGCCCGACGGCTGGAGGCTTCCAGCCGGGCTCGACAATCGCCTCGTTTCCCGCCCGTTGGATTGCGATTCGGCCCTGTGAATCGGCGTTGTCCGTTGGGCCCGCTGCGGCTGGGGGGGCTCGCCCGGAATGTCCAGCTCCGGCTGATCCAGACTGGTTCCGCTTGCGTTAAGAGACTGACCAACCCCGAGAGGCGGGGGGGGCAACCTGGCTGCGCCGACTCTCGAGATCAGCCTGGGAAAGTGGCACGCGAATCAGCGGCTGAAACCCGGATGTTCGTTTAAGAACGGGCTCATCCCGTGAGCGCGGGTGGCCGACGATCTGGGCGGGGCGATCGCTGGGTTGCGAGGAACCGAGATTCGGACGGGCGTCTGACGTGATGGTGGCTGG
>CAIUHT010000659.1 GCA_903898975.1 uncultured Planctomycetaceae bacterium | reverse complement strand
TGGTGGAAGAAGACTACCTGCTGCAGACCACCTACCTGCCGAACGAGGATCGTCACATCGACGCCGACGATCTTCCCCACGATCACTAAAAGGCTCCTCCGGTGTCTGTCACTGTCTCCCCCACCCGCTGGACGCACGTCGTCGCCGTCTGTACGGCACTGACGGCGCTTGCGCCCATCATCCTGGGGGCCCAGACAACCACGACCAACGCCGGGATGGCTTTTCCCGACTGGCCGACGTCGGACGGCCACGGAATGTTGCAGTATCCCTGGCTCTCCTCCACCGGTGCCAAGTTCCTGGAACACGGCCACCGCTTGGGAGGCGCGTTGATTGGTCTGGCCAGTGTCGTGCTGATGCTGACCCTGCACTGGCTCGATGAACGTCGGTGGGTTCGGCGTCTCGGGTATGCAGTCTTGCTGGCGGTGATTGGGCAGGGGCTGCTGGGGGGCCAGCGTGTTGTTCGCGATGCTCTCAATTCCCGAGGCCTGGCGTTTGTCCATGGCTCGACAGCCGCCCTGGTCTTCGCCCTCATGTGGGGCGTGGCCGTGGTCACCAGTCGGCGGTGGCGCTCGGTCGCCGACGACACCGCTGTCGGGAACCCCGGCCGCTCGGTCGCCTGGTTGGCGGCAGCGACCTGGATCGCCATCTATGTCCAGTACGTGCTGGGGGGACTGGTTCGGCACCAGGGCCAGGCGCTCATCGAGCACCTGGTCTTCGCGTTCGTGGCCGGGCTCCTGGTGATCATGCTGTCCGTGACGGCTGCCGCATCAGGACACTCCTGGCTGCGGGGTCCCTCTCTGCTGGCCGGTGTGGTGATGCTGTTGCAACTGGCCTTGGGCGCGGGTGCCTGGATCACCAAGTATGGGTTCAACGATCGTGTGGCGGTGGCTGGTTCGACCGAGCAGGTGGCGTTCCGCACCCTGCATGTGCTGAATGGCATGGCCCTGTTCGCCACCATCACCGTATTGAGCCTGCGAATCTTCCGCCTGCGATGGGTGGGTCAACAAACGGGGACACTCAGTTGGGCTCCTGCAACCGAGACGGGGGCCAACCCGCGCCCGACGCCGGTGATCGCCCGGGGAGGTGCGGTATGAGTACCGTTTCTGCCCCCCCGTCCCTTGTGCCTCCGTCGCTCGCCACTCCCGAACTGGCAACGCCGTCCGGGTCAATCCCCGGCGACGTGCAGGGACTCCCTCTGAGCCGGCGATTGGTCGACTTTATCGTCCTCGGAAAGCCGCGCATTGCCGTCATGTCGCTGCTGGTGGTGGCCGCTGGCTACTTCCTCGGTCTGGCCGACGGGTACCAGGCAGCGCCGCTGCTGCCCGCCCTGGGGGGCATCGGCCTGGTGGCGGTCGCTTCGAGTGCGCTCAACCAGGTGCTGGAACGCCGCACCGACGCCCTGATGCGCCGCACGTCCCGTCGGCCACTCCCCGCCGGTCGCCTTGGAACCGTTGAGGCGACCCTGTTTGGCGTCACCACCGCGACTGTTGGTCTGGGATGGCTGCTGTTGGCGACCAATGTTCCGACGGCGGTGTGGTCGGCTGTGACACTGGTCCTTTACGTCTTTGTCTACACACCTCTGAAGCGCCAGTTGCCACTCGCGACGACGATTGGGGCGATCCCGGGAGCGATGCCCGTGGTGCTTGGGTGGCTGGCGGCTGGCCGGGAACTCGATGTTTCCGCCTTCACGCTGTTCGCGATCCAGTTCCTGTGGCAGTTCCCGCACTTCCTGGCCATCGCCTGGATCTACCGGGAAGACTACAGCCGGGCGGGATTGAAGATGCTCCCCTCCCGTCACGAGATTCCGCGGGTCACCGGGATGATGGCCCTGGCGTATGCCGTGGCCCTGGTTCCGCTCAGCCTGCTTCCCTCGTGGTTCGGGCTGTCTGGCCGACTCTACCTGGTGGGTGCCCTCGCCCTGAGTCTCTGGTACGCCTGGGCCTCTCTGCGGTTCGCCCTGGCGGAAGACCGCGAGACCGCCCGCAGCCTGCTGCGAACGTCACTGGTGTACCTGCCGGTGCTGTTGGCACTTCTGGTGTGGGACCATTACCAACTGCTTTCGTGAGCGGCCTCGCCTCTCCTGAACCGATTTCCTGACACGTTGATCCGACCATGACACACGGAACTCACTCCCCAGGCCACGCCCCGACGCTGAAGATGGGTGTGCCCATTCCCAACGGCAAGCTGGGAATGTGGCTGTTCC
>CAIUHT010000658.1 GCA_903898975.1 uncultured Planctomycetaceae bacterium | reverse complement strand
GACGCTGACCGTTCGCCTGCCACTGCCATTGCCACTGGTGCTGCCGCCGCCGCCACTGCTGCTGCTGCTGCTGCGTGCTGCGTGCTGCGTGCTGCGTGCTGCTGCTGCCGCTGCCGCTGCCGCCACTGCTGCCACTGCCACTAACACCGCCACCACCACCGGCCAGGTTCGGCACTCACCCCTCGTGGGCCGCTTCCATCGCCTGCTCGAGGGCGGTTCGCAGATCGCGCAGCGTGGCGGGCTTCTTCAAGATTCGCACCTGCTCACTTTCTGGAAGGTGACTCGCGTCCGCCGCCAGGTCGGTCGACAGCGACAGCACAATCCCCAGCCGCCGCGCCTCGGCTTGCGCCGCCCACTGCGGAAATGACTGCAGCACCTCGGCACCAAACGCCTCACCAATCAGCACCACCGCATCGGGCGGATTCGACGACAGCCGCGCCAGCCCCCGCCCCAGGTCGGTCAGCATCAGCACCCGAAAGCCATGCTTCGTGAAGTAGTCGCGCAGCAATTCCTGCTGCCGCGGCCGGGTCTCCAGGCACATCACGCTCCGCGCTGGCGCCGCTTTCTCCGCTGTTCCCCCCGCCGCATTCCCGCTCCCCGCCCCCCGCTCACCCCCGCCCGCTTCACCAAACGCCTCTCGCAATAATCGCCGCAGATCGCCCGCCGCCTCGGCTGCTGTCTGGTAACGCAGGTGCGGGTTCAATTGCAGCATGCGATCCACCACCGCGGCGACCGCCGGTGGCAGCGTCGGCTCCAGTTGCCTGACGGGACGCACCGACAAGTACCGGCTGAACTGGCTCCGCTCCTGCCGGTCCCGCGTACGGGGCAGAGGAGGGACCCCCGTCAGCAACTCGTAGTAAATCGTCCCCAAAAAATAGAGGTCGCTCCGTGGATCGTCCCGCGGTGCCCCCGTGTTCTTCTCCAGGGTCGCGTACTCCAGCGCCCGCGCGGCACTCTCGGTCTCCCCCGTCGAATCATTCAGGCTCGCCAGCCCAAAGTCGACCAGCTTCGCCACCCCCGTCGTGCTCATCAGCACGTTCGTCATCTTCAGGTCGCGGTGCGTCGCGCCCCGCGAGGCGGCATACGCCAACCCATCCGCCAGGTCCAGCACGCACCGCGTCGCCTCGACCGGAGTCAGCTTCTTCCGGATCGAAATAAAGTCCCGCAGGTTCCCCCCCTCCACAAACTCCATCGAGATGTAATGCTGCCCCTTGTCTTCGGCGACCTCATAAATCGGCACAATGTTCGGATGCCGCAGCCCTTTCCCCAATTCCGCTTCCCGCCGGAATTCATCGACCGCCTGCCGGTCTTCGCTGTGCCGGGCCCGCAGCACCTTCACCCCCACCATCCGCCCGCTCCGCACATCGCTCGCCCGATAGACCCGCGCGTAACTCCCTGCGGCGTTGCAGTACAGCAGCCGGTATGGCCCCAGCACCAGGTCCCCCGGCTCCCCCTGCCGCACCTTCTGGGCCTGCAGTGTCGTCAGCAGTCCCCGTTCTTCCAGGGCTGTGACCATCGACTCGACGTTCGCCCCAGGCGGCATTGAGGCCCGGCAAGAGTCCAGCTCACTGGGGGGAACCAGTTGCAGCCGCGAGAGTTCCCGGCAGAGTTCGTCGAGAGTCCGGACCGCCATAACCACTCGCCCTGCCCGTTTGACCTCGCCCCCCCAGGCGTATGGTCGGTTGCCAATGTCCCTGTCACTGCTGCAGCTTCGATTTTATCCGAGCCGATAGGGCTGTCAAAGGCGGGCCGCGTCGCCCCACACACCCGGTTGACGCTTGCGCACGGCGGCTCCTAAGATTCCGCCAAAGATGACTGCTTCGCCCCCCGACTCCCTGCTCGTCAACGGCCAGCCCCGCCCGCTTCCTGCGGGGGGGACCATCGCCGCGCTCCTCGCCGAACTCCAACTCGACTCCCGCTATCTCGCCGTCGAGCTGAATCTGCGACTCATCCCCCGGGCCCAGCACGCCCAGCAGCGGTTGGCTCCCGGCGACTCCGTGGAAATCGTGACCCTCGTCGGAGGTGGTTGAGTTGACCGTCGAATTCGACACGCGTGAAGCCCCGCTGGTGGTTGGCCGGCATCAGTTCTCGTCCCGGCTCATCCTCGGAACGGGCAAATACGCCACCCACGACGACATGCGCGACTGCCTCGCCCTCGCCGAGGCGGAAGTCATCACCGTCGCCGTCCGCCGCGAACGGCTCATCGACGCCCAGGGTCGGAACATCCTCGATTTCATCGACCTCAAGAAATACACCATCCTGCCCAACACCGCCGGTTGCTTCACCGCCGAAGACGCCGTGCGGGTCGCCCGCCTGGGCCGCGAGATTCTCGCAGGGCTCGAAAACCCCGGTGCCGACTGGGTGAAGCTGGAAGTGCTGGGCGACAAAAAAACGCTGCTGCCCGACCCCGTCGCCACGGTGGAAGCGACCCGCGAACTCGTCCGCGACGGCTTCCAGGTGCTCGTCTACACCACCGATGACCCCATCACCGCCCGCCGCCTGAAAGACGCCGGCGCGGTCTCGGTCATGCCCGCCGGCAGCCCCATCGGCAGCGGTCAGGGCATCCTCAATCCCAACAACATTCGCATCTGCCTCGAGTATCTCAAGGAAGGCGACCCGAACTATCCCGTCATCATCGATGCCGGCGTCGGCACCGCCAGCGATGTCAGCTTTGCCATGGAACTGGGCTGCGACGCCGTGTTGCTCAACACCGCTGTCGCCAGTGCCCGGGACCCGCGGAAAATGGCGGTCGCCATGCGGCACGCCGTCATCGCCGGCCGACTCGCCGCCCAGTCCGGCCGCATCCCCCGCAAGCTGTACGCGACCGCCTCCAGCCCCGAAGAGGGCACGGTCGGCCCCCGCTCGCGCGGTTGAGGCCACCGCGTCCCCCACTGGCCACGCCCCCGTGGCCAGGCTGCTGGCATCGCCGCCGCACGGCAACGCCACGGTTCAAAACGCGTATTGAAACCGCACGCCAAAGATGTCGGCGTTGCTGTCCCGGTTGCTGCGATCGAGCATCGCCCGCACGTAGTTGAACATCACCCGCGACCGCAGCGTGTAGTACCAGTTCAGCCCCAGCGTCAGGTCGGTCAGTTCGCCACCGCGAATACTCTGGTGGTCCAGGTCGAGCCACGACAGCCGGGCCGCGACTTCGAACGCCCCCAGTCCATTCCGCCGACAGCCGTTCTCGTCCTTCGTCACCACGAACGGATCCTCGATCGCGACTGCGCCGAAGTTGCCGGTCTTCCGCAAGTAATTGCGATGCTCGCCCGTCAGGAAGTACATCGCCTCGACGTAGGCCCCCTGGAAAAACAGGTCGCTGCCATTCGTCCCCTGCGACCCGGCATTCACCAGGTATTCCCCCTCCAGGGACAACGACCCCAGCACGGTCACCGCTTCCAGCCCCACGAGGTTCAGGTCGCCAATCGCGATCTGTCCGGTGTTCACGAAGTTCGGCGTCCGTCGCAACGCCCCTTCCTTCACCACCACCTCCGGGGGAATGCCAAAGTTCCGGGTCACCCCCGTCGTGTGCCGAAAGCTGTAGCTCGCCCCCAGGGCGAACATCCGCAGGTCATGGCACTCTTCATCGAGTTCGTACCACGGGTTCCACGTCGCCCTCGAGGTAAAGGCCAGTGGCGTCTGATCCCGCACCGTCTCGCCCAATTCGTTCGTGTTCTCGAAGAACAGCCCCGACGCCCAGGTCAGCGTCTCTTCTTCATTGTTGTTGAACGCCATCGCCCCGATGTTGCGAAACGGCGTCAAGACATTGACCGGGTTTGACCGCTCCATGAACGGCAGGTCGTGCGTGCTGTCGAGTCGCTCGAGACTGAATGGCTCGCGAAAGTGCCCCACCCGCACGTTCCCCAGCCAGTCCAGTTGCTGGATGTCGAGATAGGCGTCGACAATCACTGGCCGCGTCGCCGCCGTCTGGTCGAAGGTCGTGAAGTCCACGTCGAACCGGTAGAAGTACCGCCCGTACCCCTCCCCCTCGACCCCCAGGCGGGCCCGCCGGATATCCACCCCGTTCAGCGCGTTCCCCACTGTGTCGATGTTCGCCTGGTCCTGGTCGAACGTGACCGCGTCGATATGAATCCGCCCGAACGGACGCGTCACGAACTTCTGCTGGCGGGGGTCGGCTTTCTTCGCCTCCTCCTCGGCCTTCTTGCGGTCCGCCGCGGCTTTCTTCGCCTCGTCGGCCTGCTGCTTTTTCTTCGCCTGCTCTTTCGACTTTTTGTCGGCGGCGTCACGCTCGGCCAATTGCCGTTCCAGCTTCTGCACGCGCCGCCACATCGCCTCCGCGGTCGGTGGCCCCGCCTCTTCCTCTTCCTCCGCCCCGGGTTTCGCCTGCGCGTCGCCGGGCTTCTGCGTCCGCTCCTCGGCGGGCGTCAGGGCCAGCGTGTCCTGGTCGCCGCTCTCGTCCCCCATCTCGTCCAGCTCGATCCCGTCGGTCGCGAAAGCGGCGTTCTCCAGCCCCTCGTCGACCAGTCCGTCCGCGCTCTCCGGTTCCACACCCTCAGGCAGTGCG
>CAIUHT010000657.1 GCA_903898975.1 uncultured Planctomycetaceae bacterium | reverse complement strand
GTACTTGGCGAGGGCGTCGAGAATTGCCGGGTCGAATGGGGCGGGCATGGCAGCAGTGGGGCGGGAAGGGGCGGGACGAACAACCGATTCCATCGGCCTCCGCACACGCAGTCGCCGACAGCGAGAGTCGCAAGGCGACACGTCGCGTTCGCAATCGTAACGGTCCTGCGCGCGAGCGCACAGTCGCCGGGGACCGTAGCCTGTCTCGGGCCATCGTGCCGCTGCCGATCGCGACCAGGAGAGATTTCCCGGCGCGGTCTTGTGGCGATGTCACGCCCCCCTCCGGTCCACGCCGCGTTCCGCCCCGCCGATCTGGCAGTCCACTCAACCTGCGGGCGAATCGCTGGAAAGCCAAGTCGGATGTCTGTGGCTTGTGACCTTCGCGGGCAACCGCGCGGCGGTTACTCGGGAATGGGCGACTCCCGGCTCACCGCTGTCCCCTCCCATGTCGCGAGATCGGTCTCGGGGTCATACGTCAGCACGCGGTGAGCACTCCCCGGGGCCGGGGGGAGATTGATTTGAGGCAGCCAGCGGCGATGTTCGGCCCGAACCTCCGCGTAATCGGGCAGGCCCGCCAGGTTCCTGGTTTCGTGCGGGTCCGAGGCATGGTCGTACAACTCTTCACTCCCGTCCGCATAGGCAATCAACCGCCAGCGCTCGCTGCGAACGGCGTGGTTGCCGCGATTGTGGGTCGTGATCGCCGGCCGGGTCCTTGCAGCATTCGCATCAACCAGCCACGGTCTCAAAGAGACCCCCTCGAGTCCTGCGGGAGCCGGGGCACCACACAGGTCGCACAGCGTGGGGTACACGTCGAGCAACTCCACCGGACGTTGGCAAACCGCTCCAGCAGCGACCCCGGGGCCCGCCATCATCAGCGGGACGCGGGTCGATCGCTCCCAGAGGGTGTTCTTTCCCGAGATCTGCTTCTCTCCCAGGTGAAAGCCATGATCGCTGAACAGCACCACCAGGGTGTTGTCGGTCAGGCCCTGCTCGTCAATCGCGTCCAGCAGGCGACCGATCTGGGCATCCACGAACGTGGTGCAGGCCAGGTACGAGCGACACAGGTTCCGCCACTGGTCGTGTTCCCGCAGCCACTTGAGCCGGGGCTCGGGCAGGTTCCAGTGCAGGTACCAGCTGAAACGCGGCAGTTCCCCGCGAACCAGCGTCGCCGCCGGCGGGAGCAGCGTGTCGTCGGTCGGCAGCCTGGCGAACCACGCCGGGGGGGCGTGACACGGGACATGCGGCAGAAAAAAACCGGCGGCGAGCAACAGGGGGCGATCGGCCGGGCGCAGCTTCAGTCGCTCGCACGCCCACGTCGCCAGTTGATAGTCCCCCTTGTCGGCGTCCGCGTGGGGAAACGGACCCCAGTCCATCGCGGGGTGGTTGCCCATCGGGGTGGGCGGGATCAGTTTGGCCGCAGGCTGCTTGCCCGGGCCAAACCCCGGGCCCCACAAATCGACCTCGGCGTCCCGCTCTTGAGGCACGGGGGCCTGGTGGAAAATCTTCCCTCCCAGCTCGGTCCGGTAGCCCGCCTGTCGCAGCGACTGCAGCAGGGTGGGGTGCCGAGCGAGGGCGGGCAGCGTGCGAAACGACGGAGCCAGTCCATAAACCCCGGTGCTGCCCGGTCTCAGTCCGGTCAGCAGGCTGCTGCGCGAAGGATTGCACAGCGGGGCCTGGCAATGCGCGTTGGCAAAGACTGTCCCCCGACGAGCCAGTCGATCAATGTTCGGGGTGTGGGCCAGTGGGTGGCCCCCCAGGGGGCCGATCCAGTCATTCAGATCGTCGATGGCAATCAGGACGACGTGCGGCGGCCCGGCTTTCGCCACCGTGCTCGTCAGCCCACTCCCCAGTCCGCACGCGCAGAAGGCCCAAAACCACAGCACCGAACTCAACGAGCACCCGGCACTCGACGTCACCCGCGGGCTCTTCCCTCGGCCAACCACAGCCGGCCACCCACTGGCCCGCAGGGTCAGGCATCGGCACCACGCATCCGTGCAATACAACATGACACGTCTCGGTCGGGGGGCAGGCGGAGACTTGTGCGGGCAGCCCACGGAATGCCTGGTCGAAATGCCTGGACGGTTCAATCGCTAATTCAGCGACTGCAGAATCTCTTCAGTGATGTCGAGCGCGTTCTGGTAGACCACGTTCTGGTTGATCAAGGCC
>CAIUHT010000656.1 GCA_903898975.1 uncultured Planctomycetaceae bacterium | reverse complement strand
GTCCCCGGAGCCAGCCCGCGTGGGCGTCGATCGCGCGGCGGGGCTGCGGAGTCGCCGCCGCGGTTTCCCAGGCAATCAGCCGGCCGTCGTAACTGCCCGAATACAGCGTGGCCCCATCGCGAGAAAAGCCCAGCGTCGAGACCCAGTTGGTGTGCGCCACCAGCGGGACCCGGGTCCCCGTGGCAATCTCCCACCGCTGGAGGGTGTGGTCGGTCGACCCGGCGACGACAAACCGGCCAGTGGGGTCGACGCGGCAGCACCGCAGTCGCCCCGTGTGCGCCCAGTCGTGGGTCAGGTGGGCGGCGCGGGGGTCGAACCGCGGCTCGGCCGGCGGTGCTTCAGCGGAGGGAGCGGGAGCGGTCATGCCAGCAACTCCTCGATGGGACCGTAGGCCGGGTCGGCAATGGGGAACGATCTCCCTCCGATCCGGAATTCCCCGGCGGAGTTGATTCCCACCGCCCGCAGGTAGGTGTGGAACAGGTGCCGATGGTCCACCTTGCGTTCCGTCACCTCGACCCCCCGGGCATCGGTCTTGCCGATCACCGCCCCGGGCTGGATTCCGCAACCGGCCAGGGCGATCGACCACGCCGCCGGGTAGTGGTCGCGTCCATAGCCCGGGTTGATCTTCGGGGTCCGGCCGAACTCGGTCATCACGATGACCAGCGTCCGCGAGAGCAGGCCCCGCTCGGCGAGATCGTCGAGGAAGTGGGCAAACGGGCGGTCAATGTCGGCCATGTAGTGCAGGTGGAACTCGAAGTTGTTGTGGTGGAAATCCCAACCATCGTGACTGACCTCGATGAACGGGACCTCCTGCTCGACCAGCCGGCGGGCCAGCAGCAACTGCTTGCCGAACTCGGTCGGTCCGTAGCTCTCGCGGATGGAGGCCGGTTCGTTGGCGATGTCGAAGAGTTCCCGGCGTTCCATCAGGCGGCGGGCCTGGTCGAAGGTCTGGGTGTAGGCGTCGATCTCGGCCGACTGCACTCGGCGGCGATACCGGTCGTTGGCAAACCGCCGCCAGTCGTGCCGGCGCTGGTCGGCTTCGACCGTCAGCCCGTCGGGGAGGCGGCTGTTCACAATTCCGCCCGCCTCGGCCCCGACCGAGACACTGGCGTACGCCGGGCCGAGGTACGAGGCGTTTTGCCCCCGGCCCCCCATGCCGGCGACAAGCGTGCGGATGTGCCCCGGCAGGGGAAACTCGGCGCGTTCGAGTCCCTTGGCGACCACTGCCCCGAGTTCGGGGTACTCGGTCGCCGTGCGGGTCTGCCGGCCGGCCCGCACAATGTTCTTGGCGAGACCATGATCGTCGAGGTCGGTGCTGACGCTGCGGATCAGCGCCATGCGGTGGAGGTGCCGGGATGTGTGCGGCAGCAGCTCGGAGACCTGGATTCCGGGGACCGAGGTCGAAATCGCCCGGAACGGGCCCCCCGTCTCGAGGTCGGGCTTGGGATCCCACGACTCAAACTGGCTGACTCCCCCGTCCAGGAAGATGACCACGACCGACTTCCCCTGCCGGGCGAGTTCCGCGGCTCCGACTGGTTCGGCCAGCAGGCTGACTCCGGGCAGGCTGGCGGCGGTGGTGGCCAGCCCGGTGGCCATCAGCCCCGAGGCGAGCGTCTCACCCAGGAACTGGCGACGACCCAGCAGGTGCTGGGGAGCCTGGCAGTGGTGAGGGACTTGAGGGGGCATGGGTGGGCTCCGCAACGGGTCGCTGGGGAAAGCTGGATCGTGGGGCAGGGGGTTTGGTCAGGGGACGAAGCGGAACTCGGTGCTGGTCAACAGTCCCCAGGCCAGTTCCTGCACCAGCGTGGCGTGGTCGGGGGCCGCGTCGCCCGTCGGAACCTGTTGCAGCCAGTGGGCCAGCTGCTCTTGCTCGTCGGGTTCGGGCGGGCGGGCCAGGATGGCCCGATACAGCGCCTGGGCCAGGTCGCCCACTTCACGTCGCGACTGCAGGCGCTGCGTCAGGGTTCCATCGAGCGGCTTCAGCCACGCCAGGAACCCGGGATTGTTCTGGAGCATCAGGGCCTGTTCGGTCGTTGCGAAAAAGCTGTCCTGGGGAGCCCCGGGCGGGGCACCGAACCGCTCGGCCATCTCGTCTTCAACAGTCCACACCTGGTCGGTGACCGCGACCTCGATTTTCTGACGCAGCTCGGGTTGGTGGGAGAGATCGACCGCCTGGCCGGGGTTGGCCGCCAGCCACTCGGCGACGAGCCGGGCCCGGATGGGCTGGTCGAGCCCCAGGCTGCCGACGACGGACGCCGCCAGTTGTTCGGGAGAGAGCCCGCGGATGCCGCGGAGGGCAAACCCGCGTCGCCAGCCCTGGACCAGGTCGGTCTCGCGGCGGCGGAGTTGTTCGCTCAAGTCGGCGGCCTGATCGGTGCCGGTCGCGACTTGGGCGCGGTCGCGCAGTTCCAGCCATTCGCTTAGCTCGGTCCAGCGCTGGCGCTTGACGGTCAGGTCGCTGCGGGTGTCGGCCAGGGACTGCTGACGGAGGTGGACCCGGCGTTGAACCCCGCGGGCTTCGACCACGAACACGCCGAGCGCGAGCTGGCGGTTGGACAGGGCCACCACCCGGCCGCGGAGGTCGGCGAGCTGTTCGGAGGCCTGGGTGAGCTGCTCCTGGTGTTCCGCGATCGCCCGGTCGAGGGGGGCCAACGCGTCCGTCGCAGCGGCCTGGCGGGCCTGCAGCCCGGCGCGGGATTTGGCCAGTTCCAGGTCGTCGGGGGCCAGTTGCACCGCCTTGTCGGCTTCCCCCAAGGCCCGCTTCAAAGAGTCGAGCAACTCGCGCTGTTTCTGCTGGCGGGCCTGGGTCTCGGTCAGTCGGGCCTGCCGCTGGTCGCGCTCTTCGCGTTGTTTCTGCAGTGCCTCGCGGGTGGTGCGAATCTCGGCCTGAACCCGGTCGACCCTGGCCTGGGCCCGCTCGACGTCGGCCTGGGCGCGGGCCGCTTCCGCGGACAGGGCGGTCTGCGGTTCGGTGAGTGCGGCGAGTTGCTGGTCGAAGGTGGCCAGCTCGGAGGTCAGCCGGGCGATTCCCCCCTCGGGCCCTGGCCAGGCCTGGAGATCGGGAGGGACCAGGGTCCGCTGATAGGTGTGCGAAGTGACCACCTGGCGGAGAAAGGCCCGCAGGTCGTACTCCTGGGTCACCAGTTCGTCAGCGAGCTGGCGCAGCAGGGTGGCCGAGACGGGGGGATTTCCCGCGTGATGAAGATCGACGGGATGGACCACGCCCAGACCCAGCAGGTGGCTCCAGAGCCGGTTGGCGAGATTGCGGTTGAAGGAGTGATTCTCGGGATGGGTGGCCAGCACGGCGAGCTGTTGCCGACGGCTGTAGCGGGGGATGGCGCGTTGATCTTTGGCGGGGGAGACGAGGTAGGCGTCGGCGTCATCGACCGAACCGGGCTCGGCATCGAGGGCGATTCCCATGGGGAGGAGGGGGCGGGCGAGGGTTTTGCCGCGGGCTGGCTGGAACACCGAGGCGAACTCGAGGTCGCCGTCGGCCTTTTCACCGAGAAACGCGAGTTTGCCGCGACGTTCGTCGGTGAAGAGATAGGTGCGGTTGACGAACGAGAGGAGGCCGAAGAACTCGCCCTGTTCGTAATCGTCAACCAGCGGATGGTCGTGGCATTGGGCACATTGGACATCGCGTCCGAAGAAAATGCGGCCGACATCACGAACCATGAGGTTCGGTTCGGCAAGGCGATTCAGGAAGAAACTGGCGGCGGGGCGCAGGGTGGGGCCAGTGCCGTCGGCGGCGAGGATCTCGAGGCAGAGTTCATTGAGGGGGCGTCGCTGTTCGAGCCAGGAGTGAATCCAGCCTCGGAACGCGAGGGTGGTGACGCGTTCATCGTGGCGGCGTTCGGAGAACTGGACTTCAAGGACGCGGGCCCACTGGCGGGAGAATTCCGCAGTCTCGAGCAGTTCGTCGACGAGCAGTCGCCAGGCGGCTTCGCGATCGCCGGGATGCTGTTGGAGTCGCTGTTGATGGCGGTCTTGTTCCTCGGGGGTGGGGCCGCGGCCGATGAGGTCAAGGGAGACGCGACGGTGCAGATCCCATTCGTTGGCGAGGGGAATTGGGGGACCGCAATGGAACTCGGCGACAGCGCGGTCGATCCGTTGGGAGAGGGGCTGAGAGGGGGGTTGCGAGGAAGTTGGGGATGGGGCCGGTGGGTCACTGGCCGGGGCGTGAATTCCGCCGAGGCTGAAGAGGGCGATGACGAGGCATGTCAGCCGCCACCGCGAGGAGGACCTGCCGGTCGGTGCCCGCCCCGAGACCTGCGCGGAGGCGGGGCAGTCGCGAGAGGGAGTTGGCACAAGAGAAGTGATCGACACGGGCCCGTCTTCGGGAGAAACCTGGCAGGAGAGGGGGGGACTGACCCCTAAAAACTAACATTTGCCTCCGCCCGGCGACAATTGGGGCGGCTGAATTTGCGGAGAAAATCAGAATGGATGAGAAGGTTTTGCGAGCTGAGTT
>CAIUHT010000655.1 GCA_903898975.1 uncultured Planctomycetaceae bacterium | reverse complement strand
GCTGCTGATGACCTTGACCGTGCTCCCCGCCGCCCATGCTGAAGAGGCGCTGCTGTTCATCTCCAACTTCACCGGAGGAGACGCCGGCGGCATCCAGGCCGCCCAGCTCGACCTCAAGAGTGGAACGCTGAAACTGGGGCACCGCACCGGTGATGTTCCCAACCCGTTCTTCCTGGCCCTGTCGCCCAACCAGAAGTTCCTGTACTCGATCCGCGCCAAGCAGTTTGGCTCGCCCGAGACCGAGGAATTCGCCGCCTTCGAACTGCAGGGGACCGGCGGACAACTCAAACCGCTCAACACCCAGACCACCAAGGGTTCGGCATCCTGCTACATCGACGTCGACAAGACCGGTCGCGTGGCCCTCGTGGCGAACTACACCACGGGCAACCTGGTCTCCGTCGCCATTCGCCCCGATGGTTCGCTGGGCGACGTCGGCTCATTCATTCAGCACGCGGGCTCGAGCGTGAACTCCGCCCGCCAGAAAGCCCCCTATGCCCACTGCAGTGTCGTCAGCCCCGACAATCGCCTGGTGCTGGTCGCCGACCTGGGGCTCGACAAGGTCCTGCTCTATCGGCTCGATCCGCAGACCGCCCGCCTCACCCCGAACGCCGTGCAGCCGTTTGTCCGGCTGCCCCCCGGAGCGGGCCCCCGCCACCTGACGTTCCACCCCAACGGAAAACGCGTCTACGTGATCAACGAACTGGCGAACTCGGTCACCCTGTTCGACTATCACGCCGAGCCGGGCCTGCTGGTCGAGCAGCAGACTCTCTCGACCCTGCCCGAAGGCTACAGCGAAGTGACCCACTGTGCCGACCTGAAGATCACCCCGAATGGGAAGTTTCTCTACGGGACGAATCGCGGGCACGACAGCATCGCGGCGTACCGACTGGCGGACGACGGGCGGATGACGCTGATCGAGATTGAACCGTCGCGGGGCAAGGGGCCGCAGAACCTGCTGATCACCCCCGCGGGCGACCTGCTGGTCTGTGCGAACATGCCCGGCAACAACGTCGCAGTCTTCCGCATCGACCAGCAGACGGGGAGCCTGTCGCCCGTCGGGGAGCCCGTCGAAACCACCAGCCCCTCCTGCCTGATGCTGCGACGCCCCTAAGCCGGCGCTTGGGCATAATTAGAGAAAGCGGCCTGCTCAGCGATGGTGACCGCGTTGGTGCGGTCACCGTCGGCTGCGGGAGTCGGCCTGCAAGTCTGCCGCGCAATTCGTCGTTAAAGCCCGACTGCTTGCCCGGCCGCAGCAACCGTTTCCATCCGGCTCGCTCGGCTGCCCTGACCAACCCTGGGCGTGCATGCGGGCGACGATTGCCAGCGGACTTTCACCGCGCGACCAAGCGGAGCGATGTGCCCAAGCTGGGCCGGGCGACGTGGGCCGGTCGCCTTCTTCTTTTTCATCCGCAGGCACCGCCGGGTCCTGTTTCGGCACCAGGGCCTCAACCTGCGACGAGAGCGCGCTCTAGCCGAGTTCGTAGAGCGGGCCGGGACCACTTGCCGGGCGGGGCCCTTCCAGGCCACACAGCGGCACATTGAAGCCGGGTTGCGCCATCAGGGACGAGACTCGAACTTTCGAGAACGATTCCTGCATCTCGGCCAGCGACTGGTCGAGCTGGCGGTGCAGCGGACAGAGATTGGTGCCGTGGTTGGGCAACCCCAACGGACAACTCGTGATCCGCGTGATCGGATCGACCGCGTTGATGACCTCGAGAATCGAGATCTCGTCGGCCGACCGCGACAGCACGAACCCCCCTCGCATTCCACGCTGCGAGTGCACAACCTCACCCCGGACCAGCTGCCGCAAGACCTTGGAGAGATACGCGGCGGGAACCCGAGTCATCGTGGCAATCTGTGCCGAGGTGAGGGCGGCGGGAGCCTGGGACGCCAGGCTCACAACCGCCCGGAGGGCGTAATCCACAGTCTGGGAAAACATCGCGTAACTAACTTGCCAGTGGAAGAGACCTCGGACCCACACGCCCGCATGTTGACTTATTCCGCATGATCCCGCTAGCATTTACGGAATTATGGACTCAGAAGTCTCATTTCTGGATGGAGAGGGCCTGCGAAGCTCTGAAAGACGGCTCTCTGTCCGCAAGATTCACTCCAGCCCCCCTGAAATCCTGCTGGTCGCTGGCATGCTTTGCAGCAACACACCCTCCCACCCCGCTGTGGCCAGCGGTCCACTTCACAGCCTGCTGTCCGTGAAATCTTATTCTTCCGGTGCTCAGATCTGGCTCAACGCCTGCGGCGCAATCCCACAATTCCTTCCAGGTCGGCTCGTCGGATTCGGGCCGGAACCGCTGCGAGTGAACCCAGCCCGCCAGCCGTCGCCTGGCCCGCGCCGGTCGGTCCGCCCCAGCGACCGTCGCCACAGTCGCCCCCGCGGCCTGGGGGCTTTTTGGTCAGGCCTGCTGTGGCTGATCATCCTGGGAACCCTTCCGTTCCGTGCGCCCGCCTCAGACTTCCCCTACGACCTTCCCCCCATCAACTACTCGGACGAGCAACTCGACGACCCCATCAGCCGATTGCAGGCCGCGTGGAACCAGTCGCCGCCGCAACTCGAATGGGAGTCGGGGCGCGGGTACCTGAATAGTGTGCTCCAGGCCCTGCGCGTTTCGGCCCAGTCGCAAACGCTCGTCTTTTCCAAGACCAGCCTGCAACGCGACTACATCTCCCCCGCCTCTCCCCGTGCCATTTACTTCAACGATGACGTCTACGTCGGCTTCGTTCCCGGGGCACCGGTGCTCGAGTTCTCGGCGGTCGACTCGCAGAAGGGAGCGATCTTTTACACGCTCGATCAACAGCCGGGTGACCCCCCCCGCTTCCGTCGCCAGACCCACGAATGCCTGCAGTGCCACGACAGTTCCCTCGCCCAAGGGGTCCCGGGCCATATCCTCCGCTCGGTCTACACCGATCCCCGCGGCCAGCCCATCCTGTCGGCGGGAACATTCGTCACCACCCCCGCTTCGCCCCTCCGCGAACGCTTCGGAGGCTGGTACGTCACCGGGACGCACGGCCAGCAATGGCACATGGGGAACCTGATTGTCCGCTCGCCCGAGTTTCATCAGCGGCCCGACAGGCTCGACCTGTCGTCGACGGGCAATCAGACATCTCTCGACGCGTTCTGCAGCACGGCGCTGTTTCCCACCGGCCACAGTGACATCGTGGCCCTGCAGGTGCTGGCCCACCAGGTCTACGTGCACAACCTGATCACCAAGGCGAATCACCAGTCGCGACTGGCCCTCCGCGATCAGGTGGCGATCAACCAGGCGCTGGGGCGAGCCCCGACCGAGCCGCTCGACAGTACCCGCAGCCGGCTGCGGAGCGTGGGCGAACCCCTGCTGCGCGCCGTGCTGCTCGCCGACGAACCGGCCTGGTCGGCTCCCCTGCGGGGAACCAGCCAGTTCGCCGCGGAATTCGCCCGCCCCGGCCCGCGCGACCAGCAGGGCCGCAGCCTGCGCGATCTCGACCTGCAGACCCGGCTGTTGAAGCATCGCTGCAGCTGGCTGATCTACTCCCCGGCCTTCCTGGCGCTTCCCGACGCGCAGCTCGATTACCTGGCGGGGCGGATGTGGGAGGTGCTGAACGGCACCGACACCAGCGGGAAATTCGCCCAGCTCTCGGCAGCAGATCGGCAGGCGGTGCTGGAGATTGTCCGCGAGACGCACCCCCCGCTCCGCGAGCGGTGGGCAAAACTGGGGAACAACTGATCCTCCGTCCCAACCCGGACAGCAGGGCCGACCCGACAGCCGACAAACCTGGTAGCCGACGCTTCCGGTCGCCAACCCGCCAGTGATCAAACGCCGCCAGTCAGCCAACGCCCCCAGCTCCCGAGGTGCCAGGCCACCGCGGTGTGACCCCCGCCAGGTGGCCCGGGACACGCGACACACTCCCTTTCGGCGGCCCCCCTGCCCCAAGGGTTT
>CAIUHT010000654.1 GCA_903898975.1 uncultured Planctomycetaceae bacterium | reverse complement strand
TGCGGGGATCCTTCTCGGCACAAATGGCGATTTTCTTGCCATTCACCACCAGGCCATCGGCTTCGAACTTGACCGTTCCAGGAAAGCGCCCCTGCACCGAGTCATACTTCAACAGCATCGCCAGGGCTTCGGGGCTCCCCAGATCGTTGATGGCGACCACTTCGAACTCGCTGGGACGGGAAGCCATGACGCGAAACAGAATCCGCCCGATCCGCCCAAACCCGTTGATGCCTACGCGAACAGCCACAAAACTCTCCTCGTCTGAAACGTCGACCGTCCTGTGCAACACACACCTCCCATGAGGCGGCTGCATCTGGACAACAGTGCACTCCGTGCCAACTTCGCCTATCATAACCACTTCGCTGGAATTGCAACAAGGAGTCTCTGGGATGCCCGCCGACTGGCAACTGCCTCCAGGAGTGTCGCGCTCCCTCTGGGAATTCGCTGCCGACCGCGAGCTCCCCTCCCAAGAGTCGAGCCACCTCGGCCAATCCCCCCTGCTTACTTTCGACGCCCAACTGGTCCCCAGGTGGTTTTCCACGCCAGGCCCCCTGGTCGACCTGGGATGTGGCAGCGGGCGGTCGCTGGTCGATTTCGCCGCCGCAGGCTTTGCCTGCACGGGGGTCGATCTGTCGCAACCCTCGCTGGAGTTCGCCGCCCAGGCGCTGCGCGACCGGGGCCTGCACGCCAACCTCCTGCGGGCGAATCTCTGTGAACTCGACCAGCTCCCCGCCGAGCAGTTCGACTACGCCCTCCTGCTGTTTGGAACACTGGGAATGATCGCCACCCCGCCGGCCCGACAGCAGGCACTGGGGCATGCCCACCGCCTGCTCCGCCCCGGTGGCCGCCTGGCCCTCCACGTTCACAGCCTGTGGCCGCACCTGTTCATTCCCGGGGGCCGGCAGTGGTTGTTGCGCGATCTTGTCCGCCGGACCCTGGGCTCCCCAGCGGCGGGTGACACCGAACGCGCGTACCGCGGAATCCCCCACATTTACCACCACGTGTTCTCCCTGCGGGAGTTGAAGCGGGTGGTGCAACAAGCCGGTTTCGAAACGCTGCGCCTCGTTCCCCTGCGAGCCACACCCGGCCCGCCGTTTTCCGGCCCGTCGTCCCCCAGCTCGAAATCCCTCGGCCAACCATCACCGGGCCAGCCATCACCGGGCCAGTCGTCCATCCCGGCGGGCCACCTCGTGTTGGAGCAGACAGGCTGGGCCCGACACTGGCGCTGCACCGGTTGGCTGCTTGAGCTTCGCAAGCCATCTGGCTGATGGCCATCACTCGCGCCGACTGGCAAAACACAGCCCACCAATTCTACGCAGAATGCCCTGAGTCGGTTCACTGCGGTGGGCCCAAAAAAAGAGCCTGTCGGAAGGCCCGCTGCGCCAGCGACCTGGCACTCCCCCACAGCTGTCGCGCGCGACTTTCTCAATCTGTCTGAATCCGGGTGTTGCCCCTGAGGTCACAGTGGCCTCCTCCCCGTTGACTTCGAACGTCCCGCGATTTCAACCCCAGGCACTGGGCAGAATCATCTCGGCTCGCCTGGCGTCTCTACCGCTTCGCGATCGACAGGCTTCTCGGCGCGCGGTCTGGGGGAACTCTCTGCGGAATCCGTCGGAGCCCTGGCGGACGACTCGCCGGACGACTCCGGGTTCAGCACCAGCACGCAGAGCCGACCGTCGGTGGACCACTGGTCGCCCCCACCATTCCGGCCCGTGCGTTGCCTGTGAAAACCCGGCTGATACCGCCGGCTCTGCAGTCGGTCCGCCGCATCCAGGTCATTCGCCAGCAGATCGCGCTCGACATCGATGTGCCCATCGGTGCGGTGCGTGACCTGGCCTGTGGTTTTGCTGAGCTCGACGCCAATGTCAAAGATCGCCGCCCCCGCCCAGAACGGCCGTCCATCGGCACTTGGCAGATCCGACTTCCAGAACCGCACATGATGTCGCTGCCTTGGGCTATGTCCGACAGGCTTCTCAAAGGCCAGGTCCTGCACGCGTCCAAAGCAGTACAAGGGACTGATCGGCGCGTGGCGATACGTATGGTGCAGCAGGGTGTCCTCGATGATCCGCAACGACGAGCGGAGGGTGACCTCGTCAGCGGGAAACCAGCCCGCCGCGACAAACGCCCGCAGCATTTCGTCCTCGGTCCCCACGATGCCGAGGTTGAGGGGATCGCCCGGGATGTGCGAATGGGTTTCCGCGTGCCGTGGCAACCCGTCAATCGCCACGTGACGGGGCTCGATCAGTTCCCACAGCGAGGGGAGAGTGAAATAGGCCAGGGCCAGGTACAGCAACGCCGCGGTCCCCGCCCACTTCAGTGCCCGCACAACCGGCAACCAACCCCCAAAGGCCTGCGACACCGCGCCTCCCTGCCGATTGATCCCCGTGACGACGTCCGCCGTCAGTTCGTCCCGTGCAGTCCCAGGGCGCGTCGAGGCCGGCGAGTCGGGCCGCTTTGAATCGTGGGGTTGCCCGGCTGGTGTGGAATTCATGTCGCTCCCCGAGGTGGGTTGGTGTGCAGTCGAAATACGGCGACGCTGCAGGCCCGCAGCGGATACGGTTTGTGCGGTTTCCAGCGTTTCTTGCCGCCCCAGGTCGGCTGGAACGTGTCGAACGCCAGCAGCCAGACCGACCGCCGCCCCACCGCCGGCAGCGTGAAGGGAATGTTCAGTTCGTGGTCCGCATTGAACAGGACCAGCAGGGTGTCACCCGAAATCGCCTGCCCATATTCGTTGACGTCCAGGTTGTCGCCGTGCAGCAGCATTCCCAGGCAGCGGGCGTAGCCCGTGTGCCACGAGTCATGCGACATCCGCACCCCCGCCGGCTCAAACCACTCGATCGCCTGGTTGCCCGCCCCGCGGATGTCGCGGTCATGAAAAAACCGCCGCTGCTGCAGTACTGGCTGCTCCCGCCAGAACCCGATCAGCCGCGTGGTGAAGTCCAACTGCTCCTGCTGACTGGCCTCCAGCTCCCAGTTGAGCCAGGAGAGGGGGTTGTCCTGGCAGTAGGCGTTGTTGTTCCCCTGTTGCGTCTGCCCGAACTCATCTCCCGCGAGCAGCATCGGGATGCCCTGCGAGAGCATCAGGGTCGTGAGGAAGTTCCGCTTCTTCCGCTGCCTCAGCAGCTGCACCTGGGGGTCGCTGGTCGGACCTTCCACCCCACAGTTCCAGCTGAGATTGTCCGAGGTTCCATCGCGGTTGTCTTCCCCGTTGGCTTCGTTGTGCTTGTGGTCGTAGGCGACCAGGTCGTGCAGTGTGAACCCGTCGTGACAGGTCACGAAATTGATGCTGGCATGGGGCCGTCGGCTGCTCCACGCATACAGGTCGCTCGAACCACTCAGGCGGGTGGCGAACTCCGAGATGATGCCCCCGTCCCCCTTCCAGAATCGGCGGACACAGTCGCGGTATTTCCCATTCCACTCCGACCAGCCCACCGGGAAATTTCCGACCTGGTAACCCCCTTCGCCCAGGTCCCACGGTTCGGCGATCAGCTTCACCTGCGACAGCACCGGGTCCTGGTGAATGATGTCGAAGAACGCCCCCAGCTTGTCCACTTCGTGCAGTTCGCGGGCCAGCGTGCTGGCCAAGTCGAAGCGGAAGCCATCGACGTGCATGTCGAGGACCCAGTACCGCAGGCTGTCCATGATCAACTGCAGCACCCGGGGGTTCGACACGTTCAGCGTGTTGCCGCAGCCCGTGTAGTCGACGTAGTACCGCCGCTGGTGCGGGTCGAGTCGATAGTACGCCGCATTGTCGATTCCCCGAAAAGACAGGGTCGGCCCCAGGTGATTCCCCTCGGCCGTGTGGTTGTAAACCACATCGAGAATGACCTCGATTCCCGCCGCATGCAGGTTCCTGACCATCGTCTTGAATTCCTGCACCACCCCCTGCCCCGGGGTCCGCGACTGGTAACTCAACTCGGGGGCGAAGAACCCCAGCGTGTTGTACCCCCAGTAATTGCTGAGGCCCCGTTCGACCAGTGGCCGCTCGTCGAGATGCAGGTGGACCGGCAGCAGTTCCACCGCCGTGACCCCCAGCTGTTCCAGGTGTCGCA
>CAIUHT010000653.1 GCA_903898975.1 uncultured Planctomycetaceae bacterium | reverse complement strand
GAGTGGGGGAACCCGCTGGAAGTGACCGAAGGGCTCTACCAGTACATGCGGCAAGCTCCTTCGCCCGAGACCGCCTCCACCACCCGGCTCGCTTACTTCCTGAAGTTCCTGGAGTCGGCCGATCCGCAGATCGCTGGCGACGCCTACCAGGAATTCGCCAATGCCCCGTACAAAGACATCACGCAGATCGCCGACAAGATGCCGCGTGAAAAGCTGAAGAAATGGGTCGCCGATCCCAAGACCTCGGCCGGCCGGCTGGGGCTGTACGGGCTGATGCTGGGGCTGTGTGGCAAGCCCGAAGATGCGGCGATTATGGAGGCTCGCATTGTCGAGAAATCGGACGACTACCGGCTTGGAATCGACGGCGTGATGGGGGGCTACCTGCTGCTGAAAGGTGAAGCGGGGCTCGAACTGATCGAAAAGACCAAGATCGAAGACACCAAGGTCCCGTTCAGCGAAACCTATGCCGCCCGGCAGGCGGTGCTGTTTCTGAACTCGTACGGCGCGGGAAGCATTCCACTCGACCGGCTCAAGAAGTCGCTGCGGGTGCTGCTGGAAAAACGCCCGGAGATGGCTGATCTGACCATCGCCGACCTGGCCCGGATGAAAGACTGGAGCATTCGTGAGCGACTGCTCGAACTCTACGGAGCCGAGGGCTTCGACGTTCCCGCGGTCAAGCGCTCGATCGTGCGATTCCTGATCGCCTGCACCAAGGACCTCCCCGCCGGTGGGGGCGAGAAAGTGCCCGAGCATGTCACGCAGGCGAAAGAACAGCTCGAAACCCTGCGGAAACGCGACCCCAAGCTGGTCGCCGAGGCCGAGAAGTTTTTCTTCCTGCAGTAGGCGAGAGCGCTGGCTGCGATGGGGGCGGCGATTCTGCGGCAGCCCGCCAACCGCCCCGACTCTGGCGGGTGAGGCGACAGTCGGGTTGGAACTGACCGCCCGTTGGTCAGCGGCGTGCGGTCAGGGCGGCTCTCTCGGTTCCCCTCTTGAGACGAGGTGCGGGTGGTGATGGGACGGGATGACTCAAGAGGGATTTTAAGGCGGGTGGCGAGCCTGCTGGTGGCGCTGCTGCTGCTGGCCCCAGGCACGGTCCGCGTGGCGCAGGGGTGTCCCTTCTGCACGCAGCAGGGGCCGACGCTGGGAGAGCAGTACGCGCTGGCTCAGGTGGTGGCTGTGGTGAGTTGGCAGAAGTCGACACCGGCCGAGGGGGATGACCCGGGGAGCACCACCTTCGAAGTGCTCGAGTTGCTCAAGGACGACGGGCAGGGCCCTGAGAAAAAAGCGCAGATCACCATTCCCATTGTCCGGCCGGGGCCGAAGGGGACGCTCGAGTTGTGGTTCGCCTCGACCACCTCGGGCAAGCTCGACTGGGTCTTCCGCACGCCGGGCTCTCCCGAAGCGGTGAAGTACCTGAAGAGTTCGCCCCCGCGAGACACCCCAACCGCCCAGCGCCTCGAGTTCTATGCCGGTTACCTGCAGCATCCCACCGAGGCGATCGCCGAGGATGCGTTCGGCGAGTTCGCCGGGGCGCAGTTCCAGGATGTGCAGAAAGCCAAGGGGGGGTTCGATCGGCTGAAGCTGCGGGAGTGGCTGACCGACGAGGGGGTGCCCGCCTCCCGGCGTGGTCTCTACGGGATGATGCTGGGGCTGGCGGGGAACGCCAGTGACCGGGAGTTTCTGAAGCAGTTCATCGAGCCCTCGACCGACGAAGTGCGGATTGGCATCGAGGGGGCGATGGGAGGCTACCTGTACCTGGCGGGTGAGCCGGGGGTCGATTTCCTGGAACAGACCAAGATCGCCGACCCGCAGACCCCGTTCCACGAAACCTACGCGGCTGTGCAGGCGCTGCGGTTCATCTGGTCGTATGGGGCCGAGCAGGTGCCCCACGAGCGGGTGCTGAAAACGATGCGAACGCTGATTGATCGCCCCGCGTTGTGCGACATCGTGATCAACGACCTGGCCCGCTGGAAAGACTGGAGCCTGCAGGACCGGATCCTGGGGCTGTACGGGACCAAGGGGTTCGACATTCCGTCGATCCGCCGGGCGATGATCCGCTACCTGATCGCCAGCAGCAAAGACCTGCCCGAGGGAGCCACCGAGCCCCCGCCCCACGTCATCAAGGGGCGCGAGCTGGTCGAAGAGCTGCGTAAAAAAGACCCCAAGCGGGTCTCTGAAGTCGAGCGGTTTTTCTTTCTGCAGTAACCCGCAGGCGACTTGAGCCGGGAGAGAAACGCCCGCCGTCCGTCCAGCGGGAGGGAGTCGTGGTCGCAGTCGCGGTCGCAGTCGGGGCCCGTCGGTGCCTGGGGGGTCGGTTCGAGACGACTTGGCCCGGTCTCCCGCGCTTTCGGTTCAACCGGCAGGCTCACTGTGCCGATGGTGGAAGGGCAAGTTCCCAACCGGGCGCCTGCGCCGATTGCACGGCCTGTCAATCTGGACTCGGCCGGGTAAAACCGGCAAGATGAGGAGCCTGGGTGGACTGTGCCGCCCGGGCCGAGGAGGAGTGGGACGCTCTCTGAGCGAGCCCGGGGAGTCACCGCGAGGGAGAGCGGTGAGACGAGCAGACGAAGGAGGTGTGGCTTGGCCACCGACGTACGCATGAAGGAAGACCTTCCCGAGCTGACGCAGCAGATCCTGGCGACCTACCAGTCGATCGGGAAGATCAATCACCTGGGGCATTGCCCCCTCCCCAGTCTCACGGGGGTGATCGAGATTCTCGATGACCTGAAGGAAGTTCTCTTCCCGGGTTACCGCCGGCGGCAGAACCTGCACCAGGGCAATGTCGCCTACCACGTGGGCAACCTGATCGACGGTCTGCACGACGCGTTGACCCAGCAGATCGCCCGGGCGCTCCGCCACGAACACGACCTGAACCTGAAGACCGAGTGCGGCGTCGGGACCGAGGTCGATTTTGAAGCGCTGGGCCAGGCGAAGACCGTGCAGTTCCTCCGGCGGCTGCCCGTTGTGCGGGCCCTGCTGGCCAGCGATGTGCAGGCGGCCTTCGATGGCGACCCGGCGGCGACCAGCCTCGACGAAATCATCTTCTGCTATCCCGGGCTCGAAGCGATCACCGTGCAGCGCCTGGCCCACGAACTCTACGACCTCAAGGTCCCCGTCATCCCCCGCATGATGACCGAGTGGGCCCACAGCCGGACTGGCATCGACATCCACCCCGGGGCCCGCATCGGTCCTTCGTTCTTCATCGATCATGGAACCGGGGTTGTGATTGGCGAAACCTGCGATATCGCCGAGCATGTGACGCTCTACCAGGGAGTGACGCTGGGGGCCCTGTCGTTCCCCCGCGACGCGGCGGGGAACATCATCCGGGGCCGCAAGCGGCACCCCACCATCGAACACCATGTGGTGATCTACGCCAACGCCACCGTGCTGGGGGGCGACACGGTGGTCGGGGCGGGCTCGGCGATTGGGGCCTCGGTGTCGCTCAATCGCAGCGTCCCCCCCAACACCATCGTCACGGTCGAAAAGCCCAGCCTCCGGTTCCGCGAACGGTGAGCGCTCCGCAGCCTGCGGGAGTCCCTGCCTGGGCTTTTCGCCACTTCCCGGTGCTTACCACGACCGCTCGCGCGGTGCGTCGCCCGGGACTTGGCCCAATGCCCGTCACGCCGAAGCTGGCCCGACAGCGTCGCTCTCCGTTGCGGTTGCCAGGCAGGGTGTGGCCCGGCGCAGCGGCCGGTCGCGAAGTGTGTGACGCAGTCTGCACAGGCACCACCATCGCGGGCACCGCGTGGGGCCACCGATGAGTGCCGCTCCCAATCGCCCCGCCCTGTTGGGGGGCCAGCCATCGCGTCCTGCGGGCCCGCCTCCGTGGCCCCGCAGCGAACCGTGGCTGACCGAGGCGCTTCACGAG
Organism: uncultured Planctomycetaceae bacterium; assembly: GCA_903898975.1. Taxonomy (GTDB): domain Bacteria; phylum Planctomycetota; class Planctomycetia; order Planctomycetales; family Planctomycetaceae; genus UBA10511. The sequence goes on along the minus strand of CAIUHT010000653.1, from coordinate 1,287 downwards.
GCAATCCGCGATGGCTCGTGGGGACGCTATCACGGTCCCTGGTGCGGCCGCCTGGCGGAAGCGCTCCGCCAGGCGATGCAGCGCGAGCATGTGCAGTTGACCTGCAGCGGGACCGCCGCGGTCGAACTCGCCCTGCGGGCGTTGGGGGTTCGGGCGGACGACGAAGTCCTTCTCTCGGCGTACGACTTCAAGGGGAACTTTCAGGACGTGCTCGCCCTGGGGGCGACCCCGGTGCTGGTCGATGTCTGCCCCGACACGTTCGCCCTCGATGTCTCGCTGGTCCCCTCGGCTCTCACCCCGCGCACCAAGGCGGTGATCGCCTCGCACCTGCACGGCGCGCAGGTCGATATGCGGAGGCTGACCGAACTGCTGCGCGGCACGGGGGTGGGGGTGCTCGAAGATGCCTGCCAGGCTCCACTGGCCACCGTGCAGGGACGGATCGCCGGGGGTTGGGGCGATGTCGCCACGCTCAGTTTCGGTGGGAGCAAACTGCTGACCGCCGGGCGGGGCGGGGCCGTGCTGACGAATCAGCCCGAGATCGCCCAGCGCCTGAGGCTCTACACCCAGCGGGGGAACGACGCCTTCCCGATGTCGGAAATGCAGGCGGCCGCACTGCTCCCGCAGTTGGCTCGCCTCCCCGAGGAGAACGTCCGGCGGGCCGAGGCGGTCGAGTGGCTGCGGCAGCGGTTGGCCCACAGCCCCGCCGACTGGCCCAGCGGGATGTTGACCCCGCTGTTCACCCCCACCACCGACTCCACCGCGGTCTATTACAAGCTGGGCCTGCGCTACGCCGGGGGGGCTGAGTTACCCCGCGGTCTGCTGACACGGGCAGCGCGGGCCGAGGGGCTGGCACTGGATGGCGGCCTGCGGGCCCTGCACAAGACACATGCCTCCCGCCGGTACCGGGCGGCGACCCCGCTTCCGTGCGCCACGCTCGCCGACGAAACGGTGCTGACACTGCATCACCCGGTGTTGCTGGAATCTCCCCCGGCGTGGGGGCAGGTGGTCGCCGGTTGCGCGCGGATCTGGCAGCATCGGGAGGCACTGCGGGAGTGGTGGAGCCAACAGACCGGCGGGCCCGACACTTCCCCCGAGATCTGAGGCGGGCGCGGTGGCACGACCGTGCCCCGCGCGGTGGGGTGCGCGGTGCGAGGCGGGGCGCAGGGCCCAGGCGTTCCGACGTGGGGCGCATCGGCATAACGGTGAGCGGACCGGTCTGGCGATGGGCGCACCGGTCTGGGGTGACATACCATGCGGGCCTCTCTGTGCGTGGAGATCGCGCAGGTT
>CAIUHT010000652.1 GCA_903898975.1 uncultured Planctomycetaceae bacterium | reverse complement strand
GCCGGGGTCCCGCGCCCCATCGAACCAGCCTCGCTCCGGCAACTCGACCCGCGGGTGGTCGGAGCACTCTTTGCCCGCGTGTCGGGACTCGACGATCCCGCCGCCGCGGCAGCCGAGGAACAGGCCCGCGCCACTCGCCTGATGACGGGGATCTGGCTGGAGCGGTTTCAGCCCGCATGGGCCCGCCGCGACTGTGGCACCTGTCAGCGCTACGTGATGGATGATCTGACCGGGTTGCCCGTGCGGCATGGCGGGGAACTGGTCCCCCGCCCGGCCCAAGCCCCGCCACCGTGCCGGGCGACCGCTGGGGGCTGTCCGAAGGGCACACCAGAAGCCCCGCTGACCCTGACCGCCAGCGACCGCCAGGTGTGGCTCTACGACCTCGAGTGCCGGACGACGGGACGCTACCCCTGCGATGCCGTGGTCGCGCGCAACGCGGTCTGGATCCAGGCGGCGGAAGGAAGCCCGGCCGGACCGCCCCACCTGCTGCAGCCCGGCTGAACGCACCGACGCCGTGCAGCCCAGGTCACAACTTGGGCACAGCCTGGGCGCTGGCTGAGGATTTCGCACTCGCATGGGCTGCGCGCCACAGGCTAAACGCTCGCACCGGTTGGCCCCCTGGCCTGCCAGTGGCGACGGACCGCGTTGACCAGGAACAGACACAAACTGCCACCTCGCGTGAGGTGCGGCCCCGAGGATGAGTTGGGAATTGAAGCGATGATCGAGAATCCAGACGAAAGCCCGACAATGGCGCAGTGGGTGCAGCGAGCGGTGCGAGCGCAGTCCGCCGAGTTGCCCCCCACCGGCGAAGTTTCGAACCCAGCCTCGCTGCTCCCCCAGGCAGGGGGCTGGTGGCCGGGCCTGGCAGGAGTGCCGGGGACCGGCGGTGTCCCTGCCTTCCCTGCTGGAGGCACAGCCCTGCCGCCTGGAATGGGGAACCCCAGTGGGTGGCCCCTTCCGGTATTGTCCCCCGCGATGGCGATCGCTCCGCCGGGAAACGCGTGGTTCACGAACGGGTCACCATTGGGAATCGCCGGTGGGTTTCCAACGCCATCGGCTGGTGAATCATCCGTTCTCTCTCCGCCGACCACAGCTCCCGGCGACGGGCAGGCACTCGCTCGTGCTGGTTCGGTCACAGGAGACGCTCGGTCGCCCACGTTCCCCAGTTGGCTCCCGAATCTGCAAGCAGGTGCCGGCGACGAACACGACGCTGAAGACTGGAAGGCTCGAGTCGCCCGCGCGGCTGGACGTTCCCCGCTGCTGCGCGGTTGGCCGGGGCACAACCTCGCGGCCGGAGCGGCTGACGTGGCTGCGTCGGCCCCGGCAGTGCCAGGGGGGGCCACTCCATTTTGGCACCGCATGACGGCTGCTGAGCTGCCTGTCCCCAATCAGCACGACCTGGGGGGATCGATGGATGAGGTGCTGCGGGGGGGTGAGGTGGGTTCGCGTGCTCCGTCGGCGGCCGATGGGACTGCGACGGCCCGACACACCTTCCCCCCCGCGAGCTTCTCCCCCGAGTTCAGCCCACCGGGCCTTCGCTCGCCATTCCCCCTGAATGCCCAGCCGTCTGCGGATTCGAGCCGCTTGAACCGCTCCCCCCAGGCCCCGCCCGCTGAGCTGGCTAGAAGCCTGCCGAACACCGGCATGCCCAACAGCAGCGTTCCCCGAGGTGACGAACTGCCCCACTCTCCCAGCGACTGGTTGAACTGGACCCACGAACTGGCCCGCGACCTGTGGGGTGTGCTCGACCCACCCAGCGCGGGGCCCGGCCAGGCTCTCCCTGCCTGGAATGACGCCTTGCTACCCCCGCCCGGTTCCGGTTCGATAGGCCCCGCGCCACCCGGCACACAGTTCGGCCCCCCGCACGCGCCCGGGCTCGACACCAGTGGGTTCCGACATCCCCCAGGAGTTCGGCTCAACGGAGACCGCGCCCGTAGTCCGGGTGGTTTGACGGGTCCGAGTGGTCCGAGTGGTCCGAGTGGTCCGAGTGGTTCGAGTGGTTCGAGTGGTTCGAGTGGTCCGATCGGCGCGAGTGGCCCGATTGGCAATGGCGATCTGCTGGCCGAGCTGCAGGATCTGGCCCGTCGACTGGCCGACCTCGAACAGGCTCACCGCAGCTAGGAGACCGGCGATGATCTTGGGATATGGGGCCTACCGCCACGCGCCGCACGAGTGCGCACTGGTCATTGCCCGCAGGCCCGTCTACTCGCCCCGAGGGAGCCCGCAGTTCACTCGCGAGAACTGGCAGATTGCCGGTTGGCTGCACGCCGTCGACCCCCCGGCACTCACCCTCGCCCTCGCCAACCTGCAAGCCGCCTATGAACTCGCCGGCCAGGATGCCGTGCTGTACCTCGACGATGGCGTCACCCCCACGCACCACCAGTTGCGCTCGGCACTCGCGCTGGGAGGCGTGCGGGTCACGGGACTCGATTTTCCCCGAGGGACCGGAGCCGAGTACTCCACCTTCCGCAGTTATCGCATCTCCCTGGAGGCCGACTTCCCTGCCGCCGACCCCCTGCTGTGGGACTACGTCGAGACGGTCGCGCAACTGGGGACGGGAGGGCCCCGGCGGGTGCTGATCGAAACGCTCGATGGCCCGGTGCAGGAACAGCAGGTCGCCAGCCACACGGTCTGTCGGGCAGTGCAGTCGGGCCACGCCCTGGGAAGCACGCATTACCCCGATGTTTCGCCGCCACTCTGGCTGACGGCTGAGTTGCCCGACCGTCGGCAGATTCGCTTTCACACCCCCCGCCGAACCGCCGGGGGGCTCTCTCATTTCCTGGTCGAATGGCATTACGAGTATGCCAGCGGCCACCCGTTGCTGGGTGGTCCGACCCCGCGGTGATCGGTCGCGTCCTCCCGATCGTGGTCTGGCAGGCAGGTGTGTCATGCTGTTGTCATTTCCCGGATTGTTGCAACCGCTGCGCTGGTCGTTCACGTTGGCCCAGGGAATCGCCCCGTCGGCGTTTGTGGTGGAGGTCGCCCCGCAGTCGTCGCTCCCCAGTGCCGTGGGCGCGGTGGAATTCACCGCCGGGGAACAGCCCATGCGGTTCGAACGCTGCGTGCTCGATCGCGCGTCGCTCCGCCGGACCCGCTCGGGCGCGGTGGTCGCGGTCACCCTGCTCGATCGCCGCTGGCGGTGGGGCTTCACGCGGATCACCGGGTGGTACAACCAGCGGCAACCGAATGGCCGGCTGGTGCCCCATCGCGAACGCTCCCCCCGCCAGTTGGCCACCCGCCTGCTCGAGGCGCTGGGCGAGACCGAGTTCGACGTCGCCGACCTGCCCAATGGGTTTCGTCCTGAAGTGCAGTGGCGGGGGGCCAACCCCGCTGTCGAGCTGGATCGCCTGTGCGAACTGCTGGGCTGTCGCGTGGTGCTGGGGCTGAATGACCGCATCGCCCTCCGGCGGGTTGGGGCCGGGGCGCTGCTGCCCAACCCGGGGGTCGAGACCCGCGAGACCCTGGCCACCACCCCCGCCAATCGACCGCAGTCGCTCACCGTCGTGGGTGGCCCCACTCGCTTTCAGACCCGCTTCCGCCTCGCAGCGGTCGGCCTGGAACCGACGGGCGAGATTGTTCCCATCGACCAGCTTTCGTATCGCCCCGCCACTGGCTTCTCGGCCGAGTATCCCCACTGGGGCCAACTGCCCGAACCGGCCCGAGGCTGTGCGCTCGCCTCGCTGTATCGCTGGTATCGCGTGGTGAGCACCGACTCTCCCGCAGGGTCCCCCACCTGGCAGATTCCCGGCTGTGATGAACCAGTCAACGACTTGTGGCAGCTGCTGCCGCTCGACCCCGAACTGCAGCAGTTCGAATCGCCCACGGGGGGCGTGCCACGTCGCAGGCCGGCGATTGTGGAAGGTCTGTACTTCGCCGGGGGTTGCGATGGCCGGAACCACGAACTCTCCGCGCCAGTCACCACCCCCTGGGAGCTCGACGGAGACCGGGGGCTGGTGCGGTTTGCGACCCCGGTGGTCCGCCGGACCACGGGGGGAGAGATTGCACCCGCCGAATTGGCGCTGACCACCGGGCATGGCGTCCAGCGCGCCGAGGAGGGAGTCCCGGTGCGCTGGGAACTGACGCACGCGCTCGACAACGGCCCGGGGGCGGTCGGCACGCGGGTGGTGGTGCGCGGGGAATTGAGCGAGGTGGTGCTGGGGGCACCGGCGACGAGCGAGGGAGAGCCGACGGCGAATCGCGCCGAACCCGAGACCAACCGGGCCGAACTCGACCTGGAGGCGACCAGCCTGCTGTCGGAGGTGGCCGCCGAGTGGCAGGCGCGGGGGACCGCCGACGTGGAATACGCGGGGCTGCTGGCAATCTCCCCTGATGGGGCGATCGAGCAGGTGGAGTTCCGCGTCGGTCCCGAGGGGGCCACGACGCGGGCGAGCCGGAATGCGGAGTTCGCCCACAGCCTGGCCCCGCACACCGTCCGTCGACAGCAACCGCGCCTCTGGCAACTGACCAGCCAGTAGAGGCGCCTCACGCGGTGCGAGCGATCGGGTTCGCACAGCTCTGCCAGCGCCAGTCACCGCAGGCGACCCTGCGGAGGAAGCCGCCGGGGGGAGAGCCCCGTGTCAGTCCGCACGCGGGAGTTCCCCACGCGGGAGTGATGTCGCGCGGGGGTGATGTCGCGCAGAGGCGCGGCGGTTCAGTGGCGGGCTGGCGGATCCGGTGATCCAGGACCGACGGTGTGGGGACCGGAACAGTCGGCACGGTCGATGGCTTGTGAGGGTTCAGCCCGGTGGAGGGGTGGATCGAGAGGGGGAGTGAGGGATGCCTCAAGAGTACCGCAATACGGCCAGCCTGCCCGTCCCTCCTTATGGAGTGTTGCGGGTGAGCGGTGTCGAGTGGGTATCGCCCGGTCGGGTCCGGCTGGTGGCCGGGCAGTTCGACCGGTTTGGGTGTCAGTACGACGCGGTGGTGAATGGTCCGGTGTGGGTCCCGGCAGGCGGAGTGGGCGAGGCGCACTCTGCCAGCCCGTGTGCGGTGTTGTACGACAAAGGAGATGGCACGCCCGTGGCGGGCGAACGCTGGGGACCGCGGGCGGGAGGGTGGTCGCTCCGCAGGCAGACGGGGGGCTTCGCCGTGCTGGGGGTGACCAACCCCGACGAGGGGCTGGTGCTGGTCCAGCCCGCCCCGATGCTCAGCCTGATTGGCAAGGTCGATGGGGCACACAACCGGGGGACGACGGCGACCGTCTCCATTTACGCTGGACCGCTCGGGGGCGAGACCGACACTCAGCACGACCTGGTGGGGGTCTACAACCGGTTTGGAGATGTCCCCGCCGGCAAGTGGGTACGCTGCGTCTGGAACGACCAACACCAGCAGTGGGAACTGGTCGCCGCCGAATGCTGATGTTGCCAGCAGAGCCTGCGACGCTGCTCGACCGGCCACACGACTCTGCCGCGCAGGGGTGCGGTGGTGAACTCAGTCGCTCACCGCGCGTCCGCTCGCCAGGCCAGGCAGCCGCAATACGGCAGACAGCCAGCTCGGTTTTGGCGGTGCCGAATTCCACCGCACCCGGGGCGACCTCGGAGTGGGGTACCGGGGAGGTTTTTTGGGGTCAGACCCGGGGGCGTTGATTGCATGAAGAGTCGATGACTTCCCCGAGAACAGCCCGAAGGTCATTGACCACCCCCCCGGTGCCGCGTACACTCGAACGTGTGCTCGCATCCGCCTCGCTGTCTGGCAGCTGGATGGCGTTGGCCGAGCCGTCGTCGGAGTCGACCCCGGGTGTTCAGGGTCGCACAGTGCAGCCGGAAGCTGAAATGGCCGGCACAGCTTGTTTTTGCGTCATTCGCAGGAGTTTTCTTTGTCTGGTGGTTCAACGTCTGGTGGTTCAACCGAGTCGGTTCCCAGTTTCCGTGAACTGGGCCTCTCCGCGGCGTCTCTCAAAGCTCTCGCTCACGTCAAATACGAAACGCCCAGCCTGATCCAGGCGGCGTTCATCCCGCAGGCCCTGTCAGGCCGCGACTGCATCGGCCAGGCCCGCACGGGCACAGGCAAGACCGCCTCGTTCTGCCTCCCCATCCTGGAAAAGATCGACAGCGATCATTCCGCCGTGCAGGCCCTGGTGCTCACCCCGACCCGCGAACTGAGTGCCCAGGTCGCCGCCGAGTGCGAGAAACTCGCCTACACCCGGCCCGTCAAACTCGCCTGCTGCGTCGGGGGCAAGCTCATCAATCGCCAGATTGAAGAGATCCGTCGAGGAGCCCAGATTGTCATCGGCACACCGGGACGGGTCATCGACCTGCAGACCCGGGGAGTGCTGGTCTTGAACGATCTGAAAATCATTGTGCTCGACGAAGCCGACCGCATGCTCGACATTGGGTTTCGGCCCGACATCGAAAAGATTCTCCGGCGGTGCCCGACCGAGCGGCAGACGCTGCTGCTTTCGGCGACGCTGCCCGGGCCGGTCGAACGGCTCGCGCAGCGGTACATGCAGAACCCCCTCCGGGTCGACGTCTCGCAGAACCAGGTCGCCGTCGAGACGGTCGACCAGTACTACATTACGGTCGATCGCGATCGGAAGCTGACAACCCTCGCCCGGCTGCTCTACGAAGAACGCCCGCGCCAGGCCATTGTCTTCTGTCGGACCAAGCGGGGCGCCGACTCGCTGCACAATCGCCTCTCCCGCCGCCTGCCCCACGTGGCGGCGATTCACGGGGACCTGGCGCAGAATGTCCGCGACCGCGTGATGAAGCAGTTCCGCGACGGGACGGTCCGCCTGCTGATTGCGACCGACGTGGTCGGCCGGGGCATCGATGTGACAGGGGTCTCGCACATCATCAATTACGATGTCCCGGAAGACTGCGACGACTACGTCCATCGCATCGGTCGGACCGGCCGGCTGTCGGGGGAGGCGGGTTTCGCCTTCACCTTCATCACCCCGGAAGAGGGGGATCAGCTGACGAACATCGAGATCCGCATCAACAAGCTGTTGCCCCAGTATCAGTTCACCGACTTCGAACCAGTCCGGTCGCGCCCCGCCCGGCCCCCCGCCTCCGCGGTCATCCCCCCCTCGCCCCCCTCGTCGGTGGTGACCTCCTTCGCCGTCGAAGAAGACGACTGGGCCATTCTCTAATCACGCCCGGCCATCTCGTCGCAGCCCCGGCTTTCACACGGGCTGCGTCGCGGCCTGAGGTGTGTGGCGACCCGGCTCTGGCTGCGCATCGGCCCCGCTTGCCGCCGCAGCCCCCGCCCAAGTGCGGTCCAGCGTTCCCGCATCGTTCAACGCCCGCCGGTCATCCAGCGGGCTCTTGTTGGTCAGCGTGAATGCGTCGTCCAGGCCCTCGCAATCCGCGCCGCAATGCCTGTGTGAGCTGAAGCCGGCGTAAGTCGGTCCCTGTCCCAAACAAACCCCGCGCCCAACGGGACTGCTGCACTGAGGCAACTGCTGCACTGAGGCGACTGAGGCACTGAGGCGACTGAGGCATCGAGGCGACTGACCGCCTGTGGACCGGCGATTGATCCGGCGATATCCAAGCAACCACGGACGGCGCGATCTCGAGTCGCCAGTCCAGTCGGTGACGGCACTCACGCTCGTGGCGTCAGAGGCTTGATGACCGACGCTCGCTGGTCCCCCTCGCCGGGCTGACTCCGCTTCGCCCCCTGCTGGC
>CAIUHT010000651.1 GCA_903898975.1 uncultured Planctomycetaceae bacterium | reverse complement strand
TGAGCAACCACCGCCCGCGTTGCGGCTACACGCCAGGCCGGTCCGGTGAATCGCCCGGGCCGTTCGAGAAATCGTCCCCGTCGTCCCCCAGCCCGCCGTCGCCATCTGCGTCGCCGTCGTCATCGCCGTCCCCCTCTTCCTCGCTCAATTCGGCGAGGAATCGCCCCAGCTCCTCGGGCAGCTCTTCCACATACCGCATTCCCTGCCAGACCACCCGCGAGAAATCGGCGAACTCCTCCTTGCTCGACTCGACCGAAATCAATTCGTTCGCCAGCGGATAGCAGCGAAACTGCATCCGCCGGGCCAGGCGGGCCGCCTCTTCCTCGCTTTCCGCCAACACGCCCCAGATGGCGTCGTAGTTGCTCCACTCCTCCTGCCCGGGCAGGCATCCGGGACTGCTCTTCCAGCGCTCATCGAGCGGCTGTCGCAGCACCACGCGGTACAGCGACACATTCCCCGGCCGGCGCGTGGCGGCGATCTCTTCGAACAGGTCGTCCGGCGCCAATCCCGACTGCAGCAGCAGATCGTGCAACTGCCGGCGGAGGGGATGTTCCAGGCTCATGGGGCGGGTCGCCCGCCAGAGCCGGCCGTACAACCCCGTGAAGCCCTGCGCCGTCAGGTAAGAGATCTCCCGCAGCGGAATCGCCAGCAGGCTGGTCAGATCCTCTTCGACGCGACCCGGCTCCTCCAGCCTGGACGCGATGCAGACCCGCAGCGCGAGGCTCCCCGCGGGCTGGTCGCCATTCCGCGCCATCTCTTCATCAATCGCCTCCCGGGCGGCGGCAAAATCGCCCAACTCATACAGGGCCAGGGCGCGATAGTGGTTGGTCCAGGGCTCTCCCGGCCGCAACTCTTCATACCGCCCCAGGTACGTCTTCAACGCCTCGAACTGATCGAGCGAAAACGCCAGCATCGCCGCTTTCCAGCAGATCTGTGGCTCGCGACAGCCCGCCCGCAACGCCAGGTCGAGCACCGCCAGGGCATCGCGGGGTCGCTGATTGTGTTCGTACAGCTCGGCCAACTGGCTGACCACCAGGGGGCTCGTCCGGTCGAGGCGGAACGAACGGGCCAGGCAGCGCTCCGCCTCGGCGAAATTGTCATGATCAACATAGAACTGCGCTGCCCGGGCGAAATTCCGGGAGCGGGACGGGTCCAGATCCAGCGACCGGCGGAACAACGCCTCAATCGCGTCGCGGTCGAGCCGGCCTGGGACGGGCCAATTCTCCTTGTGAAAGCGATGCGCCAACGTCGCGAACGTGCTGATCACCCGCCCATCGTTGGGATACCGCTGGTAGACCGCATGGGCCCAGCGCGAGACCACGGCCGGGTCGGCCGCCTGGTCGGCGACGTGGGTCATCAGGTGCAGCATCCACCCCGCGTCGTACGGGTGCGCCACTGTCTCGGGCTCGATCTTGAGCAGCGAATAGGCAATCGACGCCGCCTCGGCGGGCGTATCGATCCCCAGCGGGAGTCGATCGGCCAACTGCGACAGCCGCGCTTTCAGCGGGGTCTCGGGGATTTCGTCCTCGGCGGTCGCAACCGGTGCCTCCGGCCCAACGCTTGAGACCGCCCCCGGCTCTTCCTCGGCCCCCGGAACGCTCTCGGCAGCGTCCGTGGCAACGATGTCGGCCACGCTGTCGGTCGCGCTCTCTGTCGGGGTCTCTGCCTTGGTCTCTGCCTTGGTCTCCGGCTGGGTCTCGACCTGCGGCCTGGTCGGGACTCCCAGCGGGGCGAGGCTTGGGTACGGACTGGGCCGCCAGTCGGGGCTCGACAGGGCGTCGATTCGGGAAATCGTGAGCCAGTCGCACGCCTCCAGCGCGACCGCGCGGGTGTCCTCCGCCAACCGCTCAAACCGCTTGAGATTTCCCCGGAGCCGATCAATCGCCATCAGCCGCAGCCGGATCTCGAACCACAACTCCTTGACCTCATTCCTCAGCCGACGGTCCCAGGGCACCAGCAGTTTCTCGGCCTCCTCCCATTCCTCCCGGAGGGCATGCACGAGGGCGTCGCGCAGATCAAAGTCGTAATCGAGGCTGGGGTTCTCGCCGCGCTTGATCTGTCGCAGCAAGAGCGGCTCAAACTCGGGGGGCAGGCGTCCGGCCAGCAACTCCAGCACCTCTTCCCGCAAGGTGTAGTGAAGGAGTTCGTGAGGCTGGTGCTTGCCCTCCAGCTTGAGATGCCGGGCCCGCTCGTAGGCTTGCCGCGCCGGTTCCAGCAGGCCTCGCAGCAGCAGGATGTCTCCCTCGTGGCGGGCCCCGGCGGCGCGGCGGAATGCGGTCGGTGAATTGGCTGGAATCTCGACCACCTGCCGGGCGCAGTGCAGCGCCATGTCGAGATCGTCCCCCGCGCGATACACGTCGATCGCGTATTGCCGAAAACAGGCGACGCAGTGGCTGTTTCCCACCCGGCGACAGACCTCGATTCCCGAGTTGATGCACGCCTGCATCCCCGGCGAGTTGAAACCGTTCC
>CAIUHT010000650.1 GCA_903898975.1 uncultured Planctomycetaceae bacterium | reverse complement strand
GTGCTGTCGCTGATGCCCGGTGTCCAATTGGTCGGACTGCTGCAGCTTCTGCCTCCGGTCAACCTCGTGTTGCTGGGGCGGGATCTGCTGACGCGCCAGGTCGAGCCCCGCTCGGCAGCGATCGTCGTGGTCAGCACGCTGGTCTACGCCGGACTGGCCCTCGCCCTCGCAGCCCGCCTGTTTGGCTCGGAGGCGGTGCTCTACAACACGGCGACCGGCTGGTCGGGCCTGCTGCGGCGTCCCCGGCAACAGCAGTCCCGGGCCACACCTCCCCTGGGCTGGATGCTCATCGCGCTGGCCTTCCCGGGCTTCTTCCTGCTTCAGGGGCTGGCCGGGCTCGCCTCCAGCCTGATCCAAAAACTGATCGCGGGCGGATTGACCACGGTCATCGTGTTTGTGGTCGTCCCGCTGCTTGTCCTCACCTGGCGGCGAATCCGATGGACGGCGTGGTACACGGCCCCTGCCTCTCCGTGGGCCTGGTTGGGCGCCGGCTTACTCGGCCTGAGCCTGTGGATCCTGGACCACGAATTGATCGTGGCGGTGGCCCAGTGGCGGGAGGTCGATTTCAGCCAGCTTTTGCCTCGTCTGGAAGGCTATGCGACCGCCCTGCGACAAGTCCCGTTGCCTCTGCTGCTGCTGTTGATTTCGATCATCCCCGCCGTCTGCGAAGAGTTCTTTTTCCGGGGAGTTCTCTGGTCGGCGCTCGCGGGGCCCGAGGCGGGGACAGAATTGGCCGCCGTGCTCCCGGAGGCCGAACGGCTTGCTGCCGACCAGCCACCTGGGGCCGCGCCTCTCGCTTCGACTCCGGCCGCGGGAGATTTCCGCGCGTGGTGGACCACCTCGATTGTGTTCGGGCTGTTTCACCTGGTGATGCCCAACCCACTGGCGGTGGAGCGGCTGGTGGGAACCACCGCCATGGGGTTCGTGCTGGGCTGGGTTCGCCGGAAGAGTGGCAGTGCCTGGGCTGGGACACTGCTGCATGTGCTGCACAACGCGGTGGCAGTGCTGGTCTCGTACCATGCCGACGCCCTGCAGCGGGCGGGGCTGGCGAGCGTCGGGGCGATCGACCAGCACTTCCCGCCCAGCTGGATTGCCGGAGCGGCGGCTGTGGTCGTCTTGGGCCTGCTGCTGGTGGGTCTCACCGTCCGCAGTCAGACTCCCGGCAGATGAGCCTCAAGCAGAGTCTTGGGGCGAGGTCTGTGCCCGAGGGGCTCGGCTGAGATCTCTGGCCGAGGGGCCGGCGTTGCCGACTCCGTGGCGACGTCTCGAGCGATCCACACTCCGTGTGCAGCTGGAATCGGCCGGTAACGCTGTCGACCGTTGATCGCGGGGAGGGGCTCTCCGCGTGCAGCGCTTAGAACTGGCGGAGAAACCGCAGATCGTTGTTGGTGAAGTAGCGGATGTCGGGAACCTGGTGGCGGCGCATGCAGAACCGCTCGATTCCCAGGCCGAACGCAAACCCGGTCACCTGCTCGGGGTCGTAGCCCACGGCTCGCAGCACGTTGGGATCGACCATTCCCGCCCCTCCAATTTCCAGCCAGCGGGAGCCCGTGCTGTCCCAGCTCATGTCGACTTCGACCGAGGGTTCGGTGAAGGGGAAGAACGAGGGGCGGAAGCGGATGGTGACATCGTGCCCCAGGTAGGCCTGGGCGAACAGCCTCAGCACGGTCTTCAGCTGGGCCATCGTGGTACCCGGGGCAATCAGCAGCCCTTCCATCTGGTGGAACATGCACGAGTGCGTGGCATCGATGGTGTCGGGACGATAGACCCGGCCGACCGAGCAGATGCGGATCGGGGGAGGGTTCGACTCCATGACCCGGATCTGCACCGTCGAAGTCTGGCTCCGCAGCAGGCGACTTGTCGCCGAATTCGCGGTCCCGCGCTGTGGATCACCCGCCGCCGCGGTCGCCAGGAAGAAGTTGTCGAGCGGGTCGCGTGCCGGGTGATCGGCGGGGATGTTGAGGGCCTCGAAGTTGTGCCACTCATCTTCGACTTCGGGTCCGTCGGCGACGGTGAACCCGAAGCGGCCCATGATGTCTTTGAACTCGAGAATCGTCTGCGTGAGGGGATGCCGCCGACCAATGGCTGGGCGCGGCCCCGGGAGCGTCACATCGACCGCCTGGTCGGGTCGACGGGGGCGGGAGAGCACTCGACCGCGGGCGTCGAGCTCATTCGAGACGACCTGCTTGACCTCGTTGAAGCGCCGACCGACGACAGGTTTTTCTTCGCGGGTGGCAGTTCCCAGCAGGGCCTGCAGGTCGCGGAGCTTCCCCTGGCGGGCACCCAGGAATTCGATGCGGGCCGCCTCGAGAGCGGCTGCGTCGGCCGCTCCCCGGATGGCAGCCAGGGCTGCCTGTTCGAAGGCGTCAAGCTGCGCAATCAGACTGCCGGAGGACATGCGGGCATCTCTTCTAGGCCGAGGGAACCTGCAAGGCCGGGGCAGCCTCACGCCGTCGGTGCAAGAATCCGCCTGGTCCCATGGGCCCCGGCAACTCCCATGAACCCCAGCCACTTAAAAGACGAAATCTCAAGACGCAAGACCGCCTTCGGGCCCAATCAAGGACCCGAAAGCGGAATGCTCAATTGGCGGAAGGCAGGACCGCTCAGGCGGCCGCTTTCAGGTTCGCCTGGGCGAGGGTCACGAGTTCGTCGAACACGTGGGGGCTGAAGATCGCCAGTTCGCTGAGCGACTTGCGGTTGAGTTCCACCTTGGCCTTCAGCAGGCCATTGATAAACTGCGAATACCGCATACCGCGAGCCCGGCAGGCGGCGGTCAGGCGGATGATCCACAGGGCCCGGTAATTCCGCTTCTTCGTGCGGCGATCCCGGAAGGCAAACGCGCGAGCCCGAAACAGCGTTTCGGTCGCCATTTTGACAAGCTTGCCGCGCTTGCCAAAATTTCCCTTCACCTCACGGAACAGCCGTTGCCGAGCCTTCCGCCGGGCCGTCGTCTTTCTCGCTCTCATCGCTCAACTTGCCTCGCTGACTCTGAAATCCTGAATCCTGTGGGCTGCTGGTTCGCCCGCTCTGTCGGGTCACCCAGCTAACCCGTGGCTCCCGTGTGCTACGACCGTCGTCTCTGCCGTCGCAATGCCGCTGTTTGTGTCGCGTCTCGACCAGCTGCGTGCCGAGACCAGGCCGATGGCCCAAATCAGTTCGAGACTTCGCGACTTCCGCCCGTTACGGCTCACGCCGCGTCACAGTTCCGAGTGTCTCTCAGAGCCCGCGCATCCTGCCAGCGAGCTCGGCTTGCCGAGAGCTCAAACCGAAGTCGAGCCTCGCCGGCTCACGGCACTTTGGCCCTCACAGCAGTTTGGCCAAGGCTCCCCAGCCCGGTTTGACGGGCCAGGCCGCTTTGCACCAACACGCCGTGTGCCGAGATGCCTCGTGGAGCGGTCAGCCTCACTGCAGCCACGCGACTCTGAAAAGCATCTCGCCATTGCTCGATCGGACCCGATTCTTCGGCACGGGTCAGATCCAACAGCAGCCTACATGCTGGGCAGCAACCCCTGAACCACCACCTTGGCGACGGCTCCGGAGACAATGGCATCCTGCCGCAAGTGCCGTTTGCGGGCACTCGTTTTGCCTGACAGCAAGTGACCGCGGAATGCCTTGCGGTGCTTGACCTTGCCTTTAGCGGTCACTTTGTACCGCTTCTTCATTCCCTTGTGGGTTTTCTGCTTGGGCATGACTCGACACGCGACCTTCAAAGACTCGACGGAACTCCCGCGAAGCGGGGGGAACGGAAGAGTGTACTCGACCCCCTCGGGAAATGCCAGCCCCGCAGTGCGACCCGACACGCGAGCATTCAAGAGGGGTGGCGATCACTCGATAGGCGAACAGTGGACCTGGGGAAATGTACGGTGATTCGGGGCGGGTGGCAAGATCTCTTCGGGGGATGAGTCGGAATCAGTCCCGCCAGTTCAGAACGACTTTTCCCGACTGGCCGGTCTTCATCACCTCGAAGCCCCGCTCGAACTCGGTGTAGTGGAAGCGGTGCGTAATAATCGGCTTGATGTCGAGCCCGCTCTCAAGCATCACCGTCATCTTGTACCAGGTCTCGTACATCTCGCGGCCGTAGATCCCCTTGATCGTCAACATGTTGAACACCACGGTGTTCCAGTCGATCGCGATCTGTTCGGTCGGGATCCCCAGCATCGCAATCTTTCCGCCGTGGGCCATGTTGTCGAGCATGCCGCGAAACGCCGCCGGGTTTCCCGACATCTCCAGGCCGACGTCGAACCCCTCTTTCATGTCGAGTTCCCGCTGCACATCCGCGAGACTCTCCTGCGACACATTCACCACCCGCGTTGCTCCCATCCGCTTCGCCAGTTCCAGGCGATAGGGGTTCACGTCGGTCACAACCACGTGCCGGGCCCCGGCATGTCGGGCGATCGCCGCCCCCATGATGCCAATCGGGCCCGCCCCGGTTACCAGCACGTCTTCACCCAGGACCGGAAACGACAGGGCCGTATGCACGGCGTTCCCGAATGGGTCGAAAATCGACGCCACATCGCGGTCGATGGTGTGCCGGTGGTGCCAGACGTTGGTCATTGGCAATGCCAGGTACTCGGCGAACGCCCCGGGACGGTTCACCCCCACCCCCTTGGTGTCCTTGCAGAGGTGGCGCCGACCGGCGAGGCAGTTGCGACAGCGGCCACAGACCACGTGCCCCTCGCCACTCACCACATCGCCCGGGAAGAAGTCGGTGACATTCGACCCGACCTCCACGATCTCGCCCACGAACTCGTGCCCCACAACCATCGGCACCGGGATGGTCTTGGCCGCCCAGGCATCCCACTTCTCAATGTGCAGGTCGGTCCCGCAGATGCCGGTGCGGTCAATCCGGATGAGCACATCGTTGAAACCGATCTTCGGGACCGGCACCTCCTCGAGCCACAGGCCGGGCCGGGCTTCCCGCTTGACGAGCGCTTTCATTGTGGGCATCGAAGTTCTCGTGCTGTGGAGTAGGAACCTGTTCCG
>CAIUHT010000649.1 GCA_903898975.1 uncultured Planctomycetaceae bacterium | reverse complement strand
CCGGTGCGCAACCCGGTCGTGAACCGGGGCCAGCGCCGCGTGCCTGCCCTGGCGACTACAGGGCGGGAATTGCCACCCCGGCGGCTTCCGCCGTGCCACACAACGCCTTCCAGGTCTGATCGTCGAGTTCAATGCCCCGCGCGAGACGCGCGGCGCGGGTGCGAGCTTCCACTTCGCCCGGCACCAGGATCTCGGAGTCGGGCCCCGCCTTCCGCGAACTCTTCATGAACGCCAGGAACCGCTCGACCTCGGCGGCGAAGCCGAGTTCGTTCGGAATCCGCTGGGGGTCGACCAGCAGCGCCAGCAGACCATTGATGAGGTACGGAGCGTCCGGATCGGTGCAGCCACTCCCTGTCAGGGCTCCGGCGAACAGTTCGGCCACCAGGCCCAGTCCGTACCCCTTGTGTCCCCCGAAGGGCAGGATCGCGCCCGGGGGCTTGCCGTAGAACAGGTTCGGGTCATCGCAGGGGTTCCCCTCCGAGTCGATGATGCAGCCCGGCGGGACCTTTTCCCCCTTGTTGAAGGCGACCTTGATCTTCCCCTCGGCGATCGAACTGGTCGAGATGTCGTAGATCAGGTCGGGGCCATTCTCGACAGGCACGCCCGCGGCGACGGGGTTCGCCGACAGCCGGCGGTCGATTCCCCCCCACGGGGCCACCAGCATGCCAAACCCGCTGGTATTGACGAAGAACAGCGAGCAGAGACCGGCGTCGCAGGCGAGTTGCGGCCAGTCGCCAATGCGGCCCAGGTGAGCGGTGTTGCGGAGGGCGAGCAGCGAGAGCCCATGCTTCTGCGCCTTGGCGATGGCCAGCTCCAGCGCCTGTTCGCCCACGCTTTGTCCGAACCCCCGCTGACCATCCAGCACCAGCATCGATTCGGTTTCGAGAATCGTCTGCACCCGGCGGTTGGCGCGGACCATGTCCTTCTTCAGCCAGTCGATGTAGTACGAGACCCGGATGACGCCGTGCGAATCGTGCCCCACCAGGTTTGACTCGACCAGTCGGCGGGCGATCTGGCCATCCTCGGGGGGCTCGCACCCGGCCTGGCGAAAGATGGCGGCGACAAACTCGGTCAGACGGTCGGCGGGCAGACGGATCATGGAGAGAGGTGACTCACGCGGAGGGCAGGACGGGGATTCGAACAGGCTGGAAGGACTGCGGACCAGGCGGCCCGATGGCCCCGGGACAGCGCGGCATCGGTGCGCCACGACTGCGAACCTGGTCAAACGGGCTGCCGTGGTGGTGAACTCGTTTTAAGCCCACCTTGGCGGAGAGGGGTTGTACGCCGGTCGCAAGCAGGACCACACCAACCGGGCCCACACCTGCGTGGCCTGCGTCACACGGGCATGTCTCTGCGTGGGCAGAATCTCTGTGACTGGTGGCCGTGCGACCGGTGGCAGTGTGACGTTTGGCCTTGCGGCCCGGTCGCGGTGACCCGCTGCGAACTACTTCGCCGACTTGTGCCCCTTGAATTTCGGGTCACCCGCAAGTGGCAGGGCCACGGTTCGGCCCGATTCAGCCGCCTTGTAGATCGCCAGGATCAGCTCCACGCTCTTGCGGCCCTCTTCGCCACTGACGAGGGGCTGGCCCCCGGTCTGGACCGCCTTCACAAAGTCGCGGAGTTGTTCGTAATGACCGCGGTACGAGATCGCCTTCGGGTCGGCGGCTCCACCCCCGCCTCCGACCCGCTTGGCGAAGCGTTCGGCGATCAGGGCATCCTGCCGGGTGGAGGGCTCGAACTTCCAGAGCAGGATGTCGTCCTGCTCGACAATGACGGAACCCTGCGTCCCGTGGATTTCCGTCTTCTTGAGCAACCCGGGAAACGCACTGG
>CAIUHT010000648.1 GCA_903898975.1 uncultured Planctomycetaceae bacterium | reverse complement strand
CGGCGGCGAGCTTGCTGGTGGCGTGGGGGCTGAAGGCCAGGGCGAGGTCGTCGGCGCCCATGCCGCAGCCGTCGTCGGCGACCTGGATCAGCCGGCGCCCGCCGTCCTCGACGACGAGGTCGATGCGCGTCGCGCCGGCGTCGAGCGAATTTTCGACGAGCTCCTTGACCACGCTGGCCGGCCGCTCGATCACCTCGCCCGCGGCGATCTTGTTGATGATGTGATGATCGAGCTGCTGAATCCGTGTCATTCTGCCAACCAGGAATCCGACCCTGAGAATCTCTCCCCCAACCACTCACGCAGAGCACTCCGCCACTGGGCTCTCAGACTAGCCAATTGGCCGCGCCCCGGGTAGCAACTGCCAACTTGCCTGCTCGATACTCAAGCCCTGTTTTATCGAGAGAGCGTCCGCGGGATGCCTGGCTGCGGCCTTACAGCCCGTGGGGTGGCACAATGCCGGGGTCGCGTTACGGGCGTGCCGGGGGTTGCAGCCGGGAGAGTGCGGCGGTCGCCCAACCGGTCGCCAGCATCGAGATGAATTGATCGGCCCCGTGAGGATCGCCATTGTCGAAGAAGACCTGCACCGGGGTCGCCCGCGTGGGGACATGCCACGATCCATCGGGTCGCCGGGCCCGCCAGAGCCACTCGGCCCCCCGCACCACGGCGTGGTCCTCCCCCGCCAGCCCGGTGTCGAGCAGCACGTAGACCGCCGTGGCGGTGGCGTAGGCATCGGTGGGAAAGTCGGGCGTTGGGCGCCAGCCTCCGTCGGGGGCCTGGTTGTCAAGAAGTTCGCGGCGGGCCTGCTCTCGATACCCGGCGGGCATGTCGGGGAGGCGGGCTCCCCACAACCGGGCGACCCGATCTTCATGTAATGCCGGACGGAGTGCCAGCAGCCAGTCGCGGGTCCGCGCGAGGCTCGCCCCGGCACGTGGACGCTGATCGGGGACCGCAAAGTGCGCTATTCCGAGGCTCGCCAGCACTGTTGCCATGGCCCGCGATTCCTCCGCCGGGGGCCGGACCGCATCCAGCCGCCAGTCCCCCTGCTCTTCTTGTGTCTGCAAAAGATACTCAACCAGAGCGGCGGTGACGTCGTCGGCGGGGTGCTCGGCGAGCGTGAGTTGCCAGAGGGCGTAGCCCGCCGTCAGGCCGCGTCCCCCCACCCCACTTCCCTCTCGGAGGGCGTCGAGCCGGGGGCGAAAACTGTCGAGCGTGAACTGCACCAGGGCCGCCTCGCGGTCGGGCTGGGGGTCTCGCCAGCGGCGGGCGGCGCGATGGGCGGCGAGGGGGACCGCCTGGTGGTGGCAGGCGAAGCATTGCCGGCGTTCGGCATACGCCGCCGCCCCCCGATCGAGCAGTTCGAGCGACGCCTGCAACCGGGGAATGGCGTCGGGAACGGAGACGCTGGGGGGGTTGGGCGGGGGCTCGCCCTCGGCTCCCCGAGCGGGGTGCAGGGGGCCCCAGAGCAGCCCGACAACCAGCCCAACGACGGCGGGCAGCCCGGTTCGCGGATTGGCCGGGCCAGGGCTGAACGAGTGCGGAATCGCCGGGGGAAACTCGCTGTGGCCCGAGTTTGAGGACTGCCCTGGGCACTGCTTCACACCCGACATGGCCCGGCTCCGGCTGGAGGACTCTGGCAAAGGGGACCCGCGGTCCAGATGGTCCGGCGGTGGGCCAGCGATTCTAAGGGAACCCCTCGAGAAAATCCCGTTGTTCTTGCTCCCGGTTTTTGGCACCGGTACTATCTCGACAGGCGTGCCGTACCGCGGCCGCACCGTCACTCCTCCGGTCCTGTGTCGTTTGCCATGCCGAAGTCGACCGACATCACCATTCTCGAGGCCCGTTGCACGTTCGAAACCACTCCCTTCCGCTCGCCGTTGAAATTCGGCGGCCGGGTGATGGATCGTGGCTCGATCGTGAACGTTGAACTGCGGGTCGAGACTCGCGGGAAACGATCGGAGGCGGGGTTTGGCAGCATGCCCGTGGCCCCGGTCTGGGCGTGGCCGTCGAGCTCGGTCTCGGTCGAGCAGGCGGAAGAGGCGATGAAGAAGTTCGCCGAGGAGATTGTCGAACTGGCGGTCGACTTTCCCGACTACGCCCACCCCATCGACATTGCCGAGATGTTCGCTGGGGAATACGAGCACCTGGCGAAGCAGTTGCAGCAGCGGCTGAAGCTGGCCGAGCCGATGCCGTACCTGGCGCAGCTGGTCGCCGCGAGCCCGCTCGACGCCGCACTGCACGACGCCTACGGGCGGGTGCACCACGAGAACAGCTACAACCTGCTGTCGTCGAAGTACATGAACCACGACCTGTCCGAGTACCTCGACAAGTCGTTCAAGGGGGAATACCTCGACAAGTACACGCTGCGTGAGCCGAAGGCGCGGATGCCGCTGTACCACCTGGTGGGGGCGCTCGACCCGATCACCCCGGCTGACGTGACGCAGCCGATTGGCGATGGGCTGCCCGAGCACCTGGCCGAGTGGATTCGCTACAACGGACTGACGCACCTCAAGATCAAGCTGAATGGCGACGACCTGGCGTGGGATGTCGCGCGCGTGCTGACAATCGACAAGGTCGCGACCGCCGCCCAGGCGGCCCGGGGCTGCGGGGAATGGTTCTACTCGCTCGACTTCAACGAGAAGTGCGCGAACGTCGAGTATGTGCTCGACTTTCTGGGCCAGGTGAAGGGGCAGAGCCCGGCGGGCTACGACCGAGTGCAGTACATCGAGCAGCCGACGCACCGCGATCTCGCCGCTCATCCGGACAACAAGATGCACGAGGCGGCGAAGCTCAAGCCGGTGGTGATTGACGAGTCGCTGGTCGATTACGACTCACTGCTGCTGGCCCGAGACCTGGGCTACACGGGGGTCGCGCTGAAGGCGGGGAAGGGTCACAGTGAGTCGCTGCTGATGGCCGCCGCCGCTCAGAAATTCGGGATGTTCCTGTGCGTGCAGGACCTGACCTGCCCCGGCTTTTCGTTCCTGCATTCCGCCAGCCTTGCGGCCCGTATTCCGGGAATCGTGGCGATCGAGGGGAATGGTCGGCAATATTGCCCGGCGGCGAATCGGAAGTGGAAGCCGCAGTTCCCCGGCATGTTCGAAATTAAGGACGGAACCGTCGCCACGGGACTCCTCTCAGGCCTCGGCCTGGGCTTCTAACTGCCAGGGCAGCGGGCTGGCAGGCAACGCGTAAAGATCGGCGAAGCGGGAGTGCGAGGCTCCGTCCGAGTACCGCTGACCAGCCAACCGAAAGACACCGGGCCGATGGGTCGCCCAACCGCGCCCGCAGGAGCGGGATTCCATCATCGGCACAGCCCGCGCTCGGGACCCAGGCCGGGTATTCCCCAGTGAAGCCGTGGACCTGGCCGAACGCGCGTTGGCTTCAGACGACCGTCTTCTGGCGGCCCATTGAGACGTGGTCTGCATGATGGTCACGCAGCGGTGCTCGGACGGAGCCTCGCACTCCCGGCGTATTTTGGGGTGTGTGGCTGGGCGGGGGTGGCCCCTGTTTTGGGGGGTGGGGGACGGCGGGGACTAGAT
>CAIUHT010000647.1 GCA_903898975.1 uncultured Planctomycetaceae bacterium | reverse complement strand
GGTAGCCCCGCAGCAGCCAGCCCGCGACCGCTAGCCCTAGCAGCAGCCAAAGGCCGTACGACTGCACAAAACCGCTGATTCCAAGCAGCACCACCGTCGGACCGGGTAGCCGCCCCAATTCACGAAGGCGACTGAAGATGGGGTCAAACTTGGGGACGAGATAGACCATCAGCCAAGTCACCACCCCCACGCACATGATCATCAGGAAAGCCGGATACGCCATCGCCCCGGTCACCCGCGACTTCATGTCCTCGCTGTGTTCGGTGAATTGCGCGATCCGCTTGAGCACGTCCTCAAGGAAGCCCCCCTCCTCGCCAGCCCGCACCATGCTGACGGCCAGCTCATTGAACGCCTTCGGATGACGACGCATGGCGTCGGCCAGCCGGCTCCCCTCCGACACCTGCTGGCGCACGTCGGCCAGCACCGCCTTCAAGGCAGGTTGCGACGATTGGTCTTCCAGCACCTCCAGCGAGCGCATGAGCGGCACGCCCGAATGCAGCAGGTCGGCGAGCTGGCCATACACCACCGAAAGCGTGCGGCCAGAAATCCGCCGCCCTCCTATCCGGGTTGTAGCAGCATGTCCCGTCTGCTGCCGCACCTGCGTCGGAAACAGCGACTTCGCTGCCAACAGTGAAAGCAGTTCCTGCTCGGAGGTGGCCGCCAACGTGCCACTGACGATTTTTCCCGACAGGTCGCGGGCAGAGTATTGATAATCGGGCATGGTTTACCCCCTCCGGTGCGGGTCAGCTCAGGAAGTCGGGCTTGGTGATGCGGTTGACCTCTTCGATGCTGGTGATGCCGAGCAGCGCCTTCCGCCAGCCATCGGTCCGCAGGGTGGTCAATCCGTTCCGCAGACCGTACTGCAACACCTGCACTGAGCTGGCCCGCTCAATACAAAGCTGGCGGACCCCCTCATCGGTCCGCAACAGTTCGAAGATCCCTTCACGACCACGATAGCCCGAGTTGCTACATTCGCGGCAACCGACGGGCCGCCACAACTGCGCTGGCAGCGGGCGTGGAAAGTCATTCGGGACATCGTCCTCAGCCGGAATAAAGGGCTGCTTGCAGTGCCTGCACAAGCGCCGCACGAGACGCTGGGCCATTACACCCTCAACAGTGCTCGCGACAAGGTAGGGTTCAACACCCATGTCTACCAGACGGGTGAACGCCCCCGAGGCGTCGTTCGTGTGCAGCGTACTGAACACAAGATGCCCCGTAAGACTTGCCTGGATCGCAGCGTTCGCTGTTTCACCATCTCGAATCTCCCCGATCAGAATCACATCGGGGTCATGACGCAGAATGCTGCGAAGCCCAGCGGCGAACGTCAGGCCAATCTTCGAATGCACCTGGATCTGACTGATCCCCGGCGTCTGATACTCAACCGGGTCTTCGACGGTGATGATTTTTATCGCGGGATCCTTGATCTCATTCAAAGCGCTGTACAGCGTGGTCGTTTTTCCGCTTCCGGTCGGGCCGGTGACCAGGATGATCCCGTGCGGCATGTTAATCAGTTCATGGAAGGTGCTTGACATCACTTCAGACAGGCCGACGTTCTTCAGGTCAAAGACCATCCGCCCCTTGTCGAGCAGACGCAGCACGATCCCTTCGCCATGCATCATCGGGATGATCGACATCCGCACGTCGACCTCACGGCCCTGTACCCGCAGCTTGATGCGGCCGTCTTGAGGCAAGCGTTTCTCGGCGATGTTCAGCTTCGCCATGATCTTCAGGCGGCTGATGATCGCGGCCTGAAAGTAATTGATCTCCTGTGAGATTGGCTGCACGCGCAGCAAACCGTCCACTCGGAAGCGGATCACCAGCCCGGATTCCTGGGGCTCGAGGTGCACGTCACTAGTGTTTTGAGCCAACGCCTCGATCAGCAGTTCGTTAACTAAACGGACTACCGAAGCGGCCTGGGCCATCTCGGCCAGTTCCCCCTCGGCTTCCCCCAGCCCCTCCAGCAGTTCGACATCTTCCTCTGTCCGCTGGGCGACCATCTCGGTCAGCGTATCGCCGCCGACACCCAATTGCTCGCGAATCAGTCGGGCGATATCGCCTCGACGGGCCAGCACCGGCTCTAGCCGAAATCCGCTCAGAGTGCTGACTTCATCGAGCGCTTCGAGGTCGAACGGGTCGCTGGTGGCGACCACGACACTCCCATTCCGCCTCGAAACCGGAAACAAGGTGTGCTTAAAGATCTCGCGAGCGGGGAACTTGGCCAGCAGGTCGCGATCGACGGTCAACTTGTCGATGTCGACCAACCGCATTCCCAACTCATCGCCCAAGGCCCGAAGCACCTGATCTTCCGTCAGAAGACCGGAGTCAACCAATTGCCGATCTACGCGCTTGGCACCGCCAGCCGCGTGTTGAGCCGCATTGAGCTGTTCGCGGCTGACCACGCCTTGGGCCAGCAGGATGTCACCGATGTCCATGACTACAGTTTCTTGACAGGGCTGGCGAAATCTCGACGGAGTCTGCAAAAACATTCCGGAAGTCACAGCACGCCGAGCACGTGGCAGCCGGAAATCAGAATCTCTTCGCAGGATCGTCCGAACTTCAGGCCGTATTGTGATGGGTGTCCCCGGGCGGAGGGAAGTGACCACCAGGCTCACTGTCCGCGTCCTCGCCCTCCACCCCCCTGGCGGCCGCCACCACCGAATCCCCCCCCC
>CAIUHT010000646.1 GCA_903898975.1 uncultured Planctomycetaceae bacterium | reverse complement strand
GGTGCTTGCCCGGGGGCGCGGTTTTCCTTACAAGCAACGGGAGCGTGGTTCCGAGATTCTTCCCTTGCCTCGATCTGTTCCTGCCCATGCCTGGTGTCTCGACGTCCGTGCTGAAACAGTTGCAGTCGCTGGTCTCGCGGGAGCGGATTGTCCGCGACACGCTCGAGTTGTGCAGCCTGCACAGCCCGACGGGGGCTGCCCGACCAGCGCTCGATCGACTCGCTGACATGCTGACCCGCGATGGATTCACGGTCGAGCGGCCCGAGGCGGGATACCCCGCGGCACCCGCCGTCGCCTGTCGCTGGACCGCCAGTCAGCCCGGGCCCGTGGTGCAGTTCAACGGGCACCTCGACACCGTGCATCTGCCGTTTGTGCCCCCGCAACTGGATGGTGAGCGGATCACCGGCACGGGCAGTTGCGACATGAAGGGGGGGACGGTCGCGATGCTGGAGGCGTTGCGGGTGCTCCGCGACAGTGGGCTGTTGCGCCGCGGAGGCATCCTGCTGACCGCGCACGACCTGCACGAGGCCCCGTGGGGCGATGGGCACCAGCTGGAAGACCTGATTCGCGCCGGGTATTGCGGTGACGCCGTGCTGATTCCCGAATACCTCAACAGCGTGCTGCCCGTGGTGGGGCGGGGGTTGGCGACCTGGCGAGTCACCATTCGCCGGTTGGGCCCCCCCGTGCACGAGGTGCTGCGTCCCGCGTCGGAACCGAGTGTCATCGACGCGGCGGCCGAACTGGTGGCCCGGCTGAGACAGTACGGCGGCTTTCTCGCCAGCAAGTCCGATCCGGTCGCGGGGACCGAGACGGTCTTTGTGGGGCAGCTGCACGCGGGTGAGATTTTCAATCAGTACCCGCAGGAATGCTGGCTGGAAGGGACCCGTCGCTGGCTGCCCGGCGAAGACCGCGAGGTGGTCGAACAGGAATTCCGCGGACTGCTGCAACAGGTCGCCCAGCGGACCCGCACGCAGGTGGAATTGCGGTGGCAGGTGGTGCGGGATGGATTCCGGCTCGACACCGGGCATGCGTTCGTGCAGATCTTCCGCGATCTGTGTAGTCAGTCGCGGCCCGAGCCCCTGCCTGAAGGGAACAAGCCGTTCTGCGACGACTGCAACGCGTTCTGGTCGCTGAAAGGAATTCCGGCGATCACCCACGGACCATCAGCGGGGGGCGCCCACACGGTCGAGGAATGGGTGTCAATTGCCGACCAGGAGCGAATCGCCGCGCTCTACGCGGCGACTGCGCTCGAGTTCTGTCACGCGGGCTGACGGCACCGGGCCCGATCGCGACGCAGCAGGACGGACGAAGGCACGTCGGCCCGCCCCTGGACCGCATTGGCCCTTCGAGGCGTTCGGATTGCCGGGGCCGGTTCGATGACCGCCGCCGTTCCGGTTGCGAGGCCGCTTCAGGCGATGATATCGGGGATGACCTGCCCCAACTTGATGTCGAGGCGTTTGCGGCCGGGAATCTCGAGGCGCCGGTGGTCAAGCCCCAACTGGTGCAGCACGGTGGCGTGGA
Organism: uncultured Planctomycetaceae bacterium; assembly: GCA_903898975.1. Lineage (GTDB taxonomy): Bacteria > Planctomycetota > Planctomycetia > Planctomycetales > Planctomycetaceae > UBA10511. The sequence continues at coordinate 20 of CAIUHT010000646.1, read as the reverse complement.
TGTCGGTCACGTAGTGGCGG
>CAIUHT010000645.1 GCA_903898975.1 uncultured Planctomycetaceae bacterium | reverse complement strand
GCGCGGTGGACATCATCGAGCACTATGGCGATGACCGCATCATGGTGAATTCGGCGGGCGACTGGGGCCCCTCGAATCCGCTGGCCGTTCCCGATTTTGTGATGGAGATGCGTCGCCGGGGTCACACCGAGGCGAAGATCCGCAAACTCGTCTACGACAACCCGCTCGAGTTCTTCCAGAAATCGCGGCACTTTCAGTTCACAACGCCCGAGGGAACTCATTTGGGTCCGGTGGCTGGCTGAGTGGGCGGTAAGGGCTTCGGCCCACACGGATCAGGGAAGGGGCAAGCGATGCTGGTGCTGCTGTTCGATATCGATGGCACGTTGATTCATACCCGCGGCGCGGGGCGACGGGCCCTCGAAGAGGCGATGCGTGAGGTCTTCCCCATCAGCGGGCCTGTCGCCGATGTCCCCCTCCATGGCCGCACTGACCGGGCGATCTGTCGCGACCTCTTCTCGGCTCACGGCATTGAGCCGACCGACCAGAACTGGACCCAGCTGAAACAGTCTTACCTGGCGCATCTGCAACGCCTGATTCAGACTGGTCCGGGCGAGGTGCTCCCGGGCATCCGCCCGTTATTGGAGGAACTGCGGCCCCGCGAAGATGTGCTGCTGGGGCTGTTGACTGGGAACACCGCCGCGGGGGCTCGGATCAAGCTCAGCCACTTCGACCTCGACCAGCATTTTGTGGTCGGTGGTTATGGCGATCTGCACAGTGACCGGAACGACGTGGCGCGGGTCGCCCTGGAAGAGGTGGAGCGGCAGGTTGCCCGCCCGGTCGATCTGCGGCGGGTCTGGGTGATTGGCGACACGCCCGCCGACGTCGCCTGTGGGCGGGCGATTGGAGCCCGCGTCCTGGCGGTCGCCACGGGGCAGCACACCCTGGGCGAATTGCAGCAGACCGCCCCCGACCTGGCCCTCGATAACCTCGCCGACGCCAACCCTTGGCGCACTCTCTGGCACAGTTGACTGTCACAGTTGACTGGCACAGTTGACTGTCACAGTTGACTGGCACGGTCGACTGGCACGGTCGACTGGCACGGTCGACTGGCACGGTCGATTGGCACGGTCGATTGGCACAGTTGCCTGGCACGATCGCGACCGGTCCCGCCAGCACCCAACCGACGAGGGTTGAGGCTGGCGATCACCGGGATCCCGACGGATGCGTCGGGAAATTCGTGCTGGCGGGATCGCAGATCCCACCAGGGCGCGATCACTGGGCAGCTGCCTGGTTTGGCTGCCCAGATTCCCCTCACAGGTCGAAAACCTGTCGGCTTATCATGGCTCCTGTCGCCTGTCCCACTTTGTTTATGGGACAGGCGAGTTGACCAAGAGCCGCGGCGACGTCACTTCAGGTCGATGGTGACCTTCTCGATTGAGCCGGTGAACTTGAACGGCACATCGTAGTTCAGGTTCACCGGGGTGCCGGTGTCCTCGCCCACGTCGAGTCCCTCGTCCAGCGAGATGCGGATGGGGACGGTTTTCTCGATTCGGCCCTGGGCGACATCCTGGCCGTCCACGGTGAGGCTGGCGACGCCCCCGCGACCAACTCCCCCACCGTCGTAGGCAAAATCAACGCGGATGGTGTGTTTTCCCGGGGTGAGCGCGGTCTTCCCCGAGACCTCGTAGTGGGCTACGTCGCAGAAATTCGAATGGAACACCGGCTTGCCATTCTCGAGGTACAGTGCCCAACCGCTGAACAAGCCTCCCTGGGTGACGATGACCCCGCTGGTCCCCTCCTGGACCTCGACGTCGGCGGTGACCGACCACGACTTGTTCTTGATGTCGGGGCAGGCCCCCTCCGGGATCCGGTTCTGGCCCTCGTAGAACGTGAATGAGTTCCGTCCGCGCGTGAGACTGGGGCGGATGGCTGGGTCGAGCCGGGCGATCTTGCTGTTGTCCAGCGGCAACACGTTGTACCTGGCTGCCTCGGTGTAGAACCGCAGCCGCATTTCGACCAGCTTGTCGGGCATCCTGGCAGCCAGGTTGTCGGTCTGCGCGAAATCGGTGGGAGCGTAGAGTTCCCACTGGTAGCCTGTGATCACGTCCGCGTCGGTGGCATTGGGGCTCCAGGGGGGAACAATCGGCCTGGTGCAGGCGGTCCAGCCCTCGTGATAGATGCCCTGGTTGCCCGCCATCTCGAAGTACTGCGCCTGGCGGACACCGGCGGCCTGAGGGTCGGCGAACGAGTATTTCATGCTCAGCCCCTCGATGGGCTTCTGCGCGACGCCATTCACCGAAGTTGGCTGCGGTAGGTCGAGGATGTCGTAGATGGTCGGGACAATGTCGATGCAATGGTGCCACTGCTGCCGGAGTTCATTCCGGGCCGGGATCCCCTTCGGCCACGAAATGACGAGGCCGTTCCGGGTGCCGCCGTAGTGACTGGCGACCTGCTTGGTCCACTGAAACGGCGTGCACATCGCGTTCGCCCAGCCGACCGGGTAGTGGTTGTACGCCTTCCAGGTGCCGATGTCGTCCTTCCGCTTCAGCACCTCTTTCAGGTCTTCGCGGACCCCGTTGAAGAAGGTCATCTCGTTGAGCAGCCCCTGCAGGCTCCCCTCGGCGCTCGCCCCGTTATCACCGGCGATGTAGATCACGAGCGTGTTGTCGAGCTGGCCCAGGTCTTCGATTGTCTTGAGGACACGGCCGACGTTGTAGTCGGTCTGCTCAAGGAAGCCTGCATAGACCTCCATGAACCGGGCGTAAACCTGCTGTTCCTCGGGCGAGCATTCGTTCCAGGCCTGCACGCCGGGGGCGCGGGGGGAAAGTTTCGTGTCGGCGGGAACGACCCCCAGTTTTTTTTGCCGGGCCAGGGTTTCTTCACGAACCTTGTCCCAGCCACGATCGAACTGACCCTTGTACTTCTCGACCCACTCCCGCTTGGGATGGTGCGGGGCATGCGTGGCACCGGGCGCGTAATAGCAGAAGAACGGTTTGTCGGGTGCGACCGTCTTCTGCATGCGGATCCACTTGGACGCCTTGTCGGCGAGGTCGTAGTCGAAGTTGTAATCGGGGTTGCCGAGGTAGGGGTCGATGGGCTTGGTCCCCTCAGTCACCGCGGGCCGCCACTGGCTGGTGTCGCCACCAATGAACCCATAGAAGTGGTCGAACCCGAGGCCGGTGGGCCAGAGATCGAAGGGCCCCGCCTGGCTGCTTTGCCAGTCGGGAACGTTGTGGTTCTTGCCGAACCACGCCGTCCCATACCCCGACTGCTTCAGCACCTCGGCGACGGTAGCCGTGTCTTTCTGCATCACCGAATCGTAGCCGGGAAACCCGGTGGCACTTTCCATGATGGTCGCCGTATGGACCGAATGGTGGTTGCGACCGGTGATGAGCGCGGCCCGGGTGGGGCTGCAGAGAGCCGTGGTGTGGAACCGGTTGTACCGCAACCCATTCTCGGCCAGCCGGGTGAACGTCGGTGTCTGGCACGGGCCGCCGAAGGTACTGGTCGCACCAAAGCCGACGTCGTCGAGCAGCACGAGCAGGATATTCGGCGCGCCGGCCGGGGCCTTGAGAGGCTGCGGGAAGTCGGACTTCGAGTTCTTGGCCCGCAGATCGATGGTTCCCTTGAACGCGGGGGGCGGGAGGGGCAGGACGGTCCCTCTCGGGGCGGTTTGCTCGGGGGCCCGTTCCTCGGCGTACGCTGTGGTCAATCGACCAGAGGCTGAAAGCCAGCCAAGCATGGTGCCGGCCGCCAGTGCCAGCACGGCCAGGGTCGTTCGCGTACGCATGGAGTTTCTCCTCCGCAAAGAGCGGCTGTTGCCGCTGGTGACTTTGAGACAGAACTCGGCCCACGCGATGGTTAGGAATAACAAGAAACCACAGGGACGTCACCCGTCGCGAACCAGAGGATTCCTGATTTTGCGGAAAAGTGCTGGGAGACCGCGTTGCGGGCAAAGCGCTGCGGGAAATCTTGGCAGGTCTCTGGGGCCTCGTCTTGGGAGAGACGCTGTCATGTCGCGCGACGTTTCACACTGCGCGCGTGCTGAGGTGGCAATAAACGCGTTCACAACCGAATTGGTAACCCGCGCGACGGACAGGTCGCATTACGATCGCTCGTTTGTCAGGTGGTCTGTCGATGATGCTCGGCCCAGGCCTGCTCGAGTTCATCGCAGGCGGCAGAGAGTCCGTCCTGTCCCGCCAGTTGCCGCGCCGCCTCCTGGCAGTTTGCAGCCACCTGCGAATTGCCGAGCAGTTCGCCCAGCAGACCGGCGAGAGCCGGCCCCCGAAACTGCGAAGGCGGCAAGGTTCGTGACACGCCCAGTTTTTCGCAGCGGTGGGCGTTGTCGTGCTGGTCAAAGGCCAGCGGCATGATGACCTGCGGGACTCCCGCCGCGAGCGCCTGCGACATCGTCCCCACGCCGCCATGGTGCACCAGCGCGGCAGCACGGGGAATGAGCCAGCCGAAGGGAACAAAATCGAAGTGCCGCACCGTGGCGGGCAGGTGGGCGGGAATCTGCTCGGGAAACCGCGTGAGGAGCAGGCCCCGACGACCCAACCGCTGACAGGCATCGGCGGCCGCCGCAAAAAACTCGGCACCAAACACGTTCGCCGAACCCGGGGTGAACACGATGGGCGGACTGCCCGAGCCGAGGAATTCTGCGACTTCAGCCGAGGGGGGCGTCACCCCCTCTTCGCTGTAGAGCGGGAATCCTGTCAGTCGCAGTTGGCTGGGCCAGTCGGGCTGCGGGGGAAAGAACCAGGTCGGGAACAGGCCCAGGATGCGGAGCGGGGAGTTCCACCATTCCGCCATCACCCGCGAGACAGGGGGCAGGCCCAGGGACCGGCGAAAGTCGTTGAGCCAGGGAGTGATGGCGGGATCGACCAGGAATCGGTCGGCAAACCACCACTGGGCCCGGCGGAACCAGCCCGGTCCCACATGCACGAGTGCGGGTTGCAGGCGTGGCCCCTCGTGGTTGCTGCGGAACAGGCTGGGGGCCAGGTGCACGGTCACCAGGGGAATTCCGAGTTTCTCCTGAGCGACCCGGGCCGGAATGGCGAGGCTGGTTCCCACCAGCAGCGTTTGCCCGGGAACATGGTGCCGCTCGATCAGCCGATACAGTGGCTCGAGGATGGGGCGGACTCCCTGCGACATCACCAGCCTCACAGCATGACGGGGCTGCCAGATGCGGGGGTCGCTGACCATCGCCTTGAAATCAGCGGCGGGGAGGGTGTCGAGGAATTCAAAGCCTTCCTCCTCGGCCTGTCGGCGGAAGTAGCCCGCGGTCGCAAACGTGACCCGCACGCCGCGTTGTCGCAAGACGCGTCCCAGGCCCAACAGCGGGTGCACATCGCCCGCACTGCCCACCGGGCACAAGATGACATGCCGCAGCGGAGGAACAGTGTGGGTCATGGGGCGTACAGGGCTGGTGAAGGAGGGACAAGAGCAGAAATCTTAGTCCCGACCACCCACGATGCGGGATGGAACGAACCTTTTTTTAGCGATCGCCCCGCCGCGCCCTTCGGGGGCCTGGACGCAGCCAGAAACGTGGCCCGGTGTCAGCCGTCTGTGGAAACTGGAAGAACGCTGTCAAAGAGAGCTGGAGTGGCTTCTCGAAAAGATTTGGAAACAGGGTCACGCGAGGATTTCGCGGACGAGTTCGCCGCGGATGTCGGTCAGGCGGAAGTCGCGGCCCTGGAAGCGAAAGGTCAGTCGGCGGTGGTCGAAGCCCAGCAGGTGGAGCACGGTCGCGTGCAGGTCGTGCACATGGACCTCCCCCTCGACCACGCGAAAGCCGAGATCGTCGGTGCGGCCATGGATGTGCCCGGCCCGGGTGCCCCCGCCGGCGAGCCAGAGAGTGAAGGCGTCGATGTGATGATCGCGGCCGAGAGTCTCCCGCTGTTCACCCATCGGGGTCCGGCCGAATTCGCCCCCCCAGATGACCAGCGTCTCGTCGAGCAGGCCCCGCCGTTCGAGGTCGAGCACCAGCGCGGCAGAGGCCTGGTCCACTTCGCGGCAGACCTGCTCCAGCGATTTTTCGAGGTCGGCCCCGGTGCCGCCATGGTGGTCCCAGTCGGTGTGGTAAAGCTGGATAAATCGCGTGCCTCGCTCGACCAGTCGCCGGGCCAGCAGGCAATTGCGGGCGAACGACGGCTGGGCGGGATCGGCCCCGTAGAGAGCCAGTGTCTCGGCGGTTTCGGACTGCAGGTTGACCAGGTCGGGAGCACTGGTCTGCATGCGGAAGGCGGTCTCGTAGGCGGCGATCCGGGTCTGGATTTCAGGATCGCCCACCGTGGTGGCCCGCTGGCGGTTGAGTGCCGTGACGGCGTCGATAAAGTCGGCCTGGTCCGCGGCACTGATGCCCGGGGGGTTGGCCAGATCGAGAATGGGGCTGCCAGCCCCTCGAAGGGGGACCCCCTGGTGCGTTGAGGGGAGGAACCCACTGGACCAGAGCGTGTTGCCACCGCGAGGGCCGCGCGGTCCCGACTGCAACACCACGAACGCGGGAAGTTCCTGCGACTCGCTGCCCAACCCCCAGCTGACCCAGGAGCCCAGGCTGGGACGCCCCGGGGCCTGGAAGCCGCTGTTCATGAACAGCTTGGCGGGGCCGTGATTGAAGACATCGGTCCGGACGCCGCGGAGCCAGCAGAGCTTGTCGACCACCCGCTGGTGATGGGGGAGCAAGTCGCTCAACTCCATCCCGCAGTTGCCGTGGCGGGCGAATTTCCGCCGGGTACCCAGCAGCTTGGCATCGGGTTTGAGGAAGGCGAACCGCCGGCCCTCGGTCAGGCTGTCGGGAGGCGATTGCCCGTCGTACTCCCGCAGCGCGGGCTTGTCGCCAAACAACTCGAGTTGACTGGGCCCGCCAGCCATGAACAGATAGATGACATTCCGGACCCGGGGCGGAGCATGGGGCGACCGCGGTTGAGTCGCGGACTCGCGACCCGGTCCCGTTGCCGCGGCTGCCTCAACCCCCCCGGCAAGCTGGGCCAGGGCCAGCGGCCCCAAGGAGAGTGGACCCAGGAAGAGCGGGGCCAGCGCCAGCGAGCCCAGCCCAGCAGCGGCGTGGCGCAGGCACTCTCGGCGGGTTGTTCCCCGCGCTGGCTCAACGTGCGGTGTCCCGGGCTGTGCAGAGTTCGTCGACATGTTCACTCGCGGGTCACAAATTCGTCGGTGTTCAGCAGCACGCGGGCGAGGCTGGTCCAGGCAGCCCCCTCGGCGGTGTCTCCGCCCGGTGGGGCCCCCAGTGGCGCCAGTTCGCCCAGGCGGTCCTGCACCTCGGCACGTCGCGCTCGCTCGGCCGACCGCTGCCAGAACGCCACCAGCTGCTCCCGCTCGGCGTCGGAGGCGGACCGGGTCAACGCCAGGCGGTGCAGGTGCTCGATCCGCTGTTCGAGCGGCGCTCCAGCAGAAGTTTCGCTTAAGAGGCGACCCGCCAGGTGGCGGGCCAGTTCGAAGAAGACCTTGTCATTCGCCAGGACCAGCGCCTGTAGCGGCGTGTTTGAGCGGGTCCGGCGCGTGCAGACATTGCTGAAGTCGGGGGCGTCGAAGGTTTGAAAGAGTGGATGGGGCGCGCTGCGGTAGAGTTGAGTGTAGAGCGTGCGGCGAAAGCGGTTGGCTCCCGCTTCTTCGGGCCAACTCTTCACCGCCTGCGTGAAGGCGTACACTCCGTCGGGCTGCGGCGGATGCACACTGGGCCCTCCCAGTCGGTGCACCAACGCTCCACTGGCCGACAGCGCCAGGTCGCGGACCACCTCGGCTTCGACCCGCAGCCGGCTCTGTCGACCCAACCAGCGGTTGCCCGGGTCGGCCTCGGCCAGGTCGGCCCGCCAGTCGCTCGACTGACGATAGGTGGCTGAGCAGACAATCTCGCGCAGCAGTTGCTTGAGCGACCACTGCCGTTCGACGAGGGTGATGGCGAGCCAGTCGAGCAGCTCGGGATGGCTGGGGGCGGTCCCCTGGAAGCCAAAGTCGTTTTCGGTCTCCACCAGGCCAGTGCCAAACAGCCGCATCCAGGCCCGGTTCACCATGACCCGCGCGGTCAATGGATGGCGTGGGTCGGTCAACCAGTCGGCGAGGTCGAGGCGAGTGCGCAGCGGGCGAGACGGAGGCCCTTCGAGGCACCCCGGCACCCCCGGTTCGAGCGGGCCGGCCGATTTGTCGGGGTTGAGGAAGTCCCCCCGGGGAAGCGGGTGTGTGGGAACCGGCTGGGGGAGATCGCGAAGCACCATCTGGCGGGCCGGTTGGCCACGGCCGGGGAGTCGCGTCTCGGCCTGGGCAATGCGCTGGCGAAGTTGATCGAGTTCCGCCGTGGGAAGTGGCGGGGGTTCGGCGACTGGTTGAACCGCCACCTGTACCTTTAAGCGACCGATGAGGTACCGCTCATTCAAGTCATGCCGCAGCACCAGGGCCAGCGGAGT